>JAEZJB010000311.1 GCA_023415845.1 Chloroflexota bacterium
ATGCGCGTGGCCAACGTCACCACCGCCGCGCAGTACTTCCACCTGCTGCGCCGCCAGGCCCTCCGGCTCGCGAGCGACCCGCGGCCCCTGGTGCTGATGACGCCGAAGAGCCTGTTGCGGCATCCGATGGCCGCCTCCCCGATCGAGGAATTCACCAGCGGCACCTTCCGCCCCGTGCTGGACGATCCGCAGGCCGCCGATCGCCGCGACGAAGTAACTCGGCTCATCCTCTGCTCGGGGAAGGTCGCCATCGACCTCGACTCGGCACCGGAGCGCGCGGAGGCCACCGGCGTGGCCATCGCCCGCGTCGAGCAGTTGGCGCCATTCCAGTACACCGCCATCGGCAACGTCATCAAGTCGTATCCGAACCTTCAGGAAATCATCTGGCTGCAGGAAGAGCCTCGCAACATGGGGTCGTGGCTCTATGTGCGACCGCGCCTGCGCGAGCTGGTCGACCAGACCTTCCCGATTCGTTACATCGGTCGCCCGGAGACGTCGAGTCCGGCCGAAGGGTCGCTCGCCAAGCACAATGTCAACCAGGCCGGCATCGTGGCGGCGGCGTTTGCCGATGTCCCACCGGTGCCTGGCAAGCTGAACGGCGCCGGGGGCAACGGCGTCCACTCCACCAGGGGCCGCAAGCAGGAAACGGTTGGCACCCCGGGTGGGCAGGCGTAGCCCAACCAGCGAATTCGCGAGCAAGCATCTAGGGGAGGCGGGAGGAAACTCCCGTCTCCGTATGGAGAACAAGCACAGCAATGGCCATCGAAATCAAGGTTCCACCCCTCGGCGAATCCCTGGTCGACGCGGTCGTCGGCCAATGGTTGAAGTCCGAGGGCGATTCCGTCAGCCGCGGTGAAACGCTTCTCGAACTGGAGACCGACAAGGTCAATCTTGAAGTGACCGCCGAGGACGACGGCGTGCTCGGGTCAATCGCCCGCCAGGAAGGTGACACCGTCACCGTGGGCGAGGTGCTCGGCATGATCGAGGCGGGCGAAGGCCAGACCCTCGCGGCAAATCCCGAATCTGCCCCGGATCCCGCCGCTGTCGATGCCGCCACGTCCAGCGAGTCAACCGAGCCGTCTTCCCCAACGCCTGCTTCTCCTGCTCCAGCACCCGCGCCGGTGCAGGCGACTGCGGCACCGGCCGCTCCCGTTGCCGACGATGGGGGACGGGCTGCGCCTGCCGTGAAGCGAATGGCAGAAGAGCACGGCATCGATCTGGCCGCCGTGAAGGGCAGTGGACCGGGTGGCCGCATCACCCGCGATGACCTCTTCGCCCACCTCGCCACCTCGTCGCCGAAGCCAGCCGCTGCTCCTGCTCCCGCCGCTGCCCCCCAGGCCGCTCCGACTCCGGCCGCTCAACCCGCCACTGCGCCGGTTGCCACCGGTGACCCGTCCCGCGAAGAG
The DNA here is from genome assembly GCA_023415845.1 of Chloroflexota bacterium. Lineage (GTDB taxonomy): Bacteria > Chloroflexota > Chloroflexia > Thermomicrobiales > UBA6265 > JACCYX01. The sequence goes on from JAEZJB010000311.1 coordinate 1,407, forward strand.
CGCGTGCGCCTCTCCCGTCGCCGCCAGACCATCGCTACGCGCCTGGTCGAGGCACAGCAGACGGCAGCAATGCTGACCACTTTCAATGAGGTCGACCTCACGAAGGTGATGGAGATCCGCTCCCGCCGCAAGGACGCCTTCAAGGAGAAGCACGGGGTCAACCTCGGGTTCATGTCCTTCTTCACCAAGGCCGCCGTGGGCGCCCTGAAGGCCTTCCCCGAAGTCAACGCCGAACTGCAGGGCAATGAGCTGGTCCTGAAGAAGTATTACGACATCGGCATCGCCGTCGGGCTCGAAGAAGGCCTGGTGGTTCCGGTCGTGCGCGACGCCGACCGCAAGAGCTTCGCCGAAATCGAGCAGGACATCGTGAAGCTGGCGACGAAGGCGCGTGAGAACAAGCTTTCGCTGGACGAACTCCAGGGTGGCACCTTCACCATTACCAATGGCGGTGTCTACGGCTCGCTGCTCTCCACCCCCATCCTGAACACGCCACAGGTGGGCATCCTCGGTATGCACACCATCCAGCAGCGACCAGTCGCGGTCAATGGCGAAGTCGTGATCCGCCCGATGATGTACCTGGCGCTGTCCTATGACCACCGGGTCGTTGATGGCCGCGAAGCCGTCCAGTTCCTGGTCACCATCAAGAATCTCCTCGAGGACCCGGAAAACCTGCTCCTCGAAGGGTAGGTGTCCTTCGCATTCCGAAAACAGGGAGCGGGCCGGCGGATCACCTCCACCGGCCCGCTCCCTGTTTCGTATGGGCTAACCTCGAAGAATGTGATCCCCCTGAGCGATACATCAGGAAACGGTCCCCTGATGATCATGCACATGCGTTGGAAAGTCGACGTCGGTGGGAGTCTTCACCCCACTGGCGGCGTGCCGTCCTCCCCGGACTCTGCTGGAACGGATGCGGTCGGCAGAACTGTTTCGCGAATCTCGGGTTCGGCGGGGGGCGATGGCTCGGACATCATCGGTTCGGTGGCAACAACGGTTTCGGAGGTCCGGGGTTCTGTTGGGGCGTCGGGTGTTCCGGGTTCATCGGAAATCATGCGGAAACCTTCATGATTCCAGCCACAGTACATGCATATTTGGGGCATCGGATCGCTATTGCAGATTTCATCCTTGACGTTACTGAAATCACCACAGGCCCGGTCTGCATTACTGGATATTCGCGTTTGCAAGAGGCTGGTAAGGGCCCCCGACATCTGGTTTGTTATCCCTCCCTGGCAATGTCCCTCGTAGAACATCCGTGCCTGGATTCGAATTCTGCCGGGATCCGGGTCGGGAATGACGGCAGGAGGATCGGTATCAAGAGTTGCAAACGTCTCGGGGAAACATCCATCACAATTCGGGGTCGTGCAGTTGGTTTCTTCTAGAGAGACGAAGTCCACGGAGACACCGCTGGAAAAGCTGCCTCGCGAGAGGCTGACCTGGGTCGATGCAACGCCGTAACAGCCCGTCGCACAACTGGCGGCCATCACCGACTGCACGGCCGTGGTGGAGGTAAGCATCGGGATGGCCACGCTACCGCCCACGGCGACCTTCCGCAGCAGTCCGCGCCGGGTCTCGCGCATCTGGAGGCTGGCGTCGAGGTTGCCGCTCAGCAAGTTGGCATTGGTAAGCTGGTTCAGCGCCTGCTGAACCACGTCATTCGGGAGACCGGTTTCGGCTGCCACCGAGTCCAAAGTCCGTGTGCCATCCAGGGCCCGCCACACCAGGTCGGTCATCTTGTTGAGCGTGTGAAGCGTTTGTGACGGCTCGTCGTAGACGATGAGATCCGAACCGATCTCGGTGATGATGAGATCGACTACGCGCCGGGCTGGAAGACATGAACCAGAAGATGGCACGGGCTTGGACTCTCCCCGACGAAGTCGCGATGATGTAATGCATTTCCCTGTCACCCACTGTACCAAGCGGCGAGCCTTGAGGAGGGCCGTTGATAGGTAAGTGGTGCTAGTGTGAGGACAACGAGGTGAGGCGGGTCGGAAACGACGGTTTAAAAGTCGCTGGCTTCGGGAAGGATGCGGCTCCAACCTAACAAACCGGACCGACAGGCAGGCGAGAGGGGTGGGGATCAATCCCCACCCCTCTCGTTCATGCTCTTGTGTTCGGAAGTTTCAGGCCGGCGGTTGCTCCGACTAGGTCGGTTCCTCGGTGACCTCGGGTTCAGTGACCTCAGGCTCGGTAACCTCAGGCTCGGTGACTTCGGGTTCAGTGACCTCAGGCTCGGTAACCTCAGGCTCGGTGACCTCGGGTTCAGTGACCTCGGGCTCGGTAACCTCAGGTTCGGTGACCTCGGGTTCGGTGACCTCGGGCTCCTCAGTCACTTCAAGCTCTTGAACCGAACTCTCACTCTGGATACTCAGGTTCTCTTCCGCAGGCTCCTCTGACGTCGTTGTCGTGCAGATACCCGGGATGGGCACGACTCCGCAGACAGCAGAGGTCACAAGGGCAATCAGCGTGTCTGCGGCGAGAATGGGGCCAGTGGCACAACGTCGCAGGAATGACACCGTGACTGAAAGGCTGGACCCACTTGCCGAAACGGTGTAGGGATAGCACCGGCCACAACTTGAAGGGGTACAGGCCGGGGCCTGAGCCAGCAGCGCGGCTACCGCCGCAGTGATATTGGGGAGGATTGTGAGAGGCCTGGTCACGTCCAGGACCAGATCATAATTCGCACAGGTACTGCAGCTGACCGTGGTTTGTGCCCCGACGGCCGTTGTCGAGGCAAGCATCGGGACCGCCACGGCTCCCCCGATCGCTGCCTTGCGCAGAAACGCCCTGCGCGATTGGGTGGCGCGGAGGTTGCTGTCGAGCGGCCCAAGCAGAAGTCCCGCATCAGCCAGCGTGGTAAGCGCCTGGCGAGTTGACTCGTCGTCGAGCCCGCTTTCGGCCGCCACCATGCGAAAGGTCTTGCTGCCGTCGAGCAGGTTCCAGACTGAAACCATCGCCTCGTTGAGTGTATGAATCGCCGCACTGGCTGGGTCATACACAACAAGGTCAGTACCTGCACGTGTCTCAATCAGATGGGAAGATCTCCTCGCAGGAAGATGTGTATCGCGCGACAGCATGTCATGCCCCCTGGTTGTGTGACCCGCTCGGAGCGACGTATGCCCCTGTGAATCCGAGTCTAGGGAAGATGGGGGATAGGGAAATGACTCCTAACGGGTTGCTTTGCCGTTAAGATAGAAGAGTAAATAAGCAAAATGTGTTCATCGGCACTCGGTAGGGCTATACACAGACGCGTCGTCAACCTGATCAGCCAGCACAAGACAGCGCTTCAGCCTTGAAGACTTGCGCGACCAGTGAAGTTGATCCCTTGTTGGCCCGTGAATTCTCACTCAGGAAACAGTGATCCGAGTCTGGAGTTTTCCAGGAGCCACTCCCAGGGCCGCGACGTTCCAACGGAGAGTGGGACTGCCAGCCTCCTGAACGATCAAAATCAGGATCGATCGTCACCGCACGTAATCCTCCTGGACAATGGCGGCGGCTCTGACCCGCATGCGCCGCTCGGAATGACCCGACCGCAGCATCGCGCCGCTGATCCGGCAATCACGTGCTGAAGCACCGCACACGGTCAGGAGCCGGGGCAATCGCCTCGGCTCCTGGTCGTGAGTGCTCTTGCTCGGAAACGTTGATCTGGCCGCTCGATCCCTGACGGCTAGAACTTCTCGTTGAGTTCTGGCAGAGCCGGCGGGAACATGGCCCGGAGCTTCCGTCCGGTCTCCGCATCCGGGTCTCCCCAGTGGCGGATGCTGAAGGTGGCCGGATCCTCGCCATACCAGACGAGCGAGCTGAGCCCCTGAATCGTCAGGTGGCAGCTCGGATTCCCGCCCTCCTTCACCCGCAGGAACCCATCCGCTCCCGAAAGCGTCCACACGCCGCAGTTCCATGGGCATTGGTCGTCCACCAGTGTGAACGACACCGACGTCTCCGCGCCCGCTCCGATGCCGTCTAGGCCTGCCACCGAGATCACCCGAACCATCGGCGACGGCCAGGCGTTCTCGTGGTCGGTCGAGGAGGTGGCATAGATGTCGCGATACCAGGTTTCCGGATACTCGCCCGGTCCCAGTTCGAGCACGGCAGCCTTCACCTGGTCCACATGCCGGCCGATCCATGCCAGCAAGCCATACCTCGCGGCGGGCGTGGTGTACTGAAACGTATCGGCCTCCAGGTTTTTGCCATACCCGGTGATCTTGAACGTCATCGCCCCGGTGACTTCGCCATGCTCCCGCGCCAGCGCCACCCAGTCCTCGTTCTCGTCCTGCCACTGCACCGCCCGCGAGCGGGCGAACAGCCCGAAACCGTGCCGCTCAGACAGCAATCGCTCCTGGAATCCCCACCAGTCGTCGAACGCGG
>JAEZJB010000070.1 GCA_023415845.1 Chloroflexota bacterium
CCCTTGACGTACCAGATGTGGGCGACCGGCGCGGCGAGCTCGATGTGGCCCATGCGCTCGCGGCGAACCTTGGAGCGGGTGACTTCCACGCCGCACTTGTCGCAGACGGTGCCCGCGTGACGGATGCGCTTGTACTTGCCGCAGTAGCACTCCCAGTCCCGGGTGGGGCCAAAAATGCGCTCGCAGAAGAGACCGCCATGCTCGGGCTTGAGCGTACGGTAGTTGATCGTTTCCGGCTTGGTGACTTCGCCGTAGGACCAGGAGCGGATGGCTTCCGGGGAGGCGAGGCGAATCCGGATGGCGTCGAAGTTGTTGACGTCCAGTACCCGACTCTTGTCCTGTCGATCGGAGCGAGAGAAGCCGGTTGCGCGCGAGTCGTACTGGCCCGAGCTCTCGAAGGTCGCGGTACGACCGGGAGCGGGAACGACGTCGGAAGTAGTGAAATCAGTCATGGGTCCTCCAGACGAGAGAGGTCAACTGCCGCAGGTGTTTGGGGGCCGGGCCGCACGATGCGCGGCCCGGCAGGGACGGACTACTCAGTGCCTCGCTCGAACCCACTCAGGTTGATCCGGTCGAGATTGGAGAGCAGGTCGCGAGACGAATCTTCGGAAATGTCGACCGTCTGCTCGTCTTCGTTGATGACATCGATGGAGAGTCCGAGGGAGCGGAGCTCCTTGACAAGGACCTTGAACGATTCCGGCACGCCAGCCTCGCCGATTTCCTCGCCCTTGACGATCGATTCGTAGGTCTTCACACGACCGACGATATCGTCCGACTTGACGGTGAGCATCTCCTGGAGGATGTGTGCCGCGCCGTAGGCTTCGAGCGCCCAGACTTCCATCTCCCCGAACCGCTGACCACCGAACTGCGCCTTACCACCCAGCGGCTGCTGGGTAACGAGCGAGTACGGGCCAGTCGAACGGGCGTGAATCTTGTCTTCCACCAGGTGAGCGAGCTTGAGCATGTAGACCATGCCCACGGTCACTGGCCGGTCGAACTTCTCACCTGTCCGGCCGTCGTAGAGATCGACCTTGCCGTCTTCCGGCAGGCCAGCCTCGACGAGGGCTTCGCGAATTTCGGCCTCGTCGGCACCGTCGAAGACCGGGGTGGCGACCTTGAAACCCAGCTTGTCAGCCGCCCAGCCGAGGTGCGTTTCGAGCACCTGGCCGAGGTTCATGCGGGACGGCACACCGATCGGGTTGAGGATGATGTCGACCGACCGGCCATCCGGCAGGTACGGCATGTCCTCGATCGGCAGGATGCGGGAAATCACACCCTTGTTGCCGTGGCGACCGGCCATCTTGTCGCCTTCGGAGATCTTGCGCTTCTGGGCGATCATCACGCGAACACTCTGGTTCACGCCGGCCGGGAGCTCGTGATCGGAGCTGTCGTCGCGGTGGAACTGCTTGACGTCGATGATCTTGCCGTGCACACCGTGCGGCACGCGCAGGGAGGTGTCCTTCACCTCGCGCGCCTTCTCACCGAAGATCGCGCGGAGCAGGCGCTCTTCAGCGCTGAGCTCGGTCTCACCACGCGGCGTGACCTTGCCGACGAGGATGTCGTTCGGCCGGACCTCGGCGCCGATGCGGATGATTCCGCTCTCGTCGAGGTTGGCGAGCGACTCTTCACCGACATTCGGGATGTCGCGGGTAATTTCCTCAGGCCCGAGCTTGGTATCGCGCGCTTCGCACTCGTACTTCTCGATGTGAATCGAGGTGTAGACGTCGTCGCGCACCAGTCGCTCGGAAAGGAGGATGGCGTCTTCGAAGTTACCGCCTTCCCATGGCATGAAGGCCACGAGGAGGTTCTGGCCGAGGGCCAGCTCGCCGTTGTCGGTCGACGAGGAATCGGCGATCACCTGGTTCGCCTCGACCGTATCACCGATGTGGACGATCGGGCGCTGGTTGATGCAGGTGTCCTGGTTGGACCGGACGAACTTCTGCAGGTGATGAACGTGCCGATTGCCCTCGTCATCGACGATGGTGATCTGCTTGCCGGAGGCCGACACGACAGTGCCGGCGTGGCGCGAAACCACCACCTGGCCCGAGTCGCGGGCTGCAAGGTACTCCACGCCGGTGCCGATAATCGGCGCCTGCGGGCGAATCAGCGGAACGGCCTGGCGCTGCATGTTGGCGCCCATGAGGGCGCGGTTGGCGTCGTCGTGCTCCAGGAACGGGATACAGGCCGTCGCGACCGAAACAACCTGCTTCGGCGAAACGTCCATGTAGGTCACCTGCTCGGCGGGCACCACCGGGAAGCGGTGACCGTCGGAACCAAGGCGCACCGTGACCTGATCGACCGCGATCCGGCCATTCTCGTCCAGCGGCGTGTTCGCCTGGGCGATCATGACGTTGACTTCGCGATCGGCCGGGAGATAGACGATCTGGCTGGACGCGACCGGCTTGATGCGGACTTCTCCGACCTTCGCGCTGGTCAGGGCGGCAACCGTCGACTCGTCGATGGTGTCACCCGCCGAGGCAATGATCGCCTCGGTCTCCGGGTGCTTCACGTCCTCACGGAGGATCTGCCCAACGAGGGGCAGGGCCGGGTTCGAGACGTCGAGCCGGGAAATGACCCGGCGATACGGCGTTTCGATGAAGCCGTGCTTGTTGATCTTGCCGTAGGTGGCGAGATAGCCGATGAGACCGATGTTCGGGCCTTCCGGCGTCTCGATCGGGCAGATGCGGCCGTAGTGCGACGGGTGAACGTCGCGGACATCAAGACCGGCGCGGTCGCGGCTGAGACCACCAGGACCAAGCGCCGAGAGACGCCGCTTGTGGGTGAGCTCGGCCAGCGGGTTGGTCTGGTCCATGAACTGCGAGAGCTGCGAACCGCCGAAGAACTCGCGGACGGCCGCCGTCACCGGGCGGGTGGTGGAGAGCAGCGTGCGCGGCGTGACGTCCTTGCTCTCGGTGTCCTGCAGCGTCATGCGCTCCTTGACACCGCGCTCAAGGCGCTGGAAGCCGGTGCGGACGTGCATCTGGATCAGCTCGCCGACGGCACGGATGCGGCGGTTGCCGAGGTGGTCGATGTCGTCGCGCTTGCCCTGGCCGTTGTTGATGCGAATCATCTCCTTGATGATCGCGACCAGGTCGTCGTTGCTCAGCACGCGGCGCTCGTCGCCAGCGGAGAGGTCGGACTCGGTGTGCCCACCATGCAGCCGCTCGTCGAGCTTGTAGCGGCCGACCTTGGCGAGGTCATACCGTCGCGGCTCGAAGAAGAGATTGTTGAGCATATTCTGCGCGTTGTCGCGCGTCGGGGGATCACCAGGACGCAGGCGGCGATAGAGCTCGACCAGCGCTTCCTCGCGGTTCTTGGTCGGCTCCTTGTCGATGGTGGAGGCGATGAACTGGTGGTCCTCGTTGGTGTCGACATCCTTGAAGAGCTCGAGGAGCTCATCGTCACTCTCGATGCCGATGGCGCGGAGCAGGATGGTGACCGGCATCTTGCGCTTGCGGTCGACCTTGACCGAGAGCACGTCTCGGTTGGAGGTCTCGAACTCCAGCCAGGCGCCACGGTTCGGGATCAGCTTGGCGGTGGACAGCCGCTTGCCGGTACCGGGATCGATGGCCCAGTCGAAGTAGACACCCGGCGACCGCACCAGCTGCGAAACGACGACGCGCTCGGCACCATTGATGATGAAGGTGCCGTCGGAGGTCATCATCGGGAAGTCGCCGATGAAGATCGGGTTGTCCTTGGAGGTTTCGCGAATTTCGCCGGTTTCGTTGATCACCAGCCGGGCGTGCACGTAAAGCGGTGCGGCGTAGGTGATGTCACGCTCGCGGCAGTAGACCTCGGCGATGCGCGGGTCGGCCTTGGCCCGCTCCTGCTCGTCACCCTTCGGCATTCGCTCCCAGGGCTCCCGGAACTCGGGATCGTAGAGATAGAGATCCATCTTCTTGTGATGGTCGCTGATCGGGGAAATCTCCTCGAGCAGCTCACGCAGGCCTTCTTCCTTGAACCAATTGAAGGACTCAATCTGGACCTGAACGAGATTCGGCATTTCCAGCACAGCCGGAATGCGGGCGTAGGTCTTGCGGCCTACCCCGATGTTGGAGAGCACGTGCTTCGTCTCTGCCACGGCGTGCGTTGCAATGCTCGATCCTGCTTCACGGTCAACTGCCATGTACCACTCCTCAGTCTTTGATCAACCACGATTCCTGCAGGCGCAGTCGACCAGCCAAGACATCAATTACCGCGTCTGACCTGTTCAACACTCCGGGGTCCCATCGCCTGACTGCTGACAGGATGAAGAGAACTGCACGTAGCGGCCACCGGAAATACACATGCGCCATCAGGCACCCCTGATGACGACCCTGGAGCACGCGGATACCCATTACCCACGATGTTGGCCCGATGCAACGACCGCGAAAGGATGATTCCCGATCGGGCTCCACCCCGCACACGACAAAAGCGAGAGGGCGTACGCTACCCCTCCCGGCTGACCAGGTTCTTCCTTGTGTTGGGAATCAACTGCACTCGTCGTCCAGTCCAACGCTCGAGCGGCCCCTCGACACCAACGCCGAGTTTCCGCGGATGGAAGTGTACGATACTTCCACGCAGATTTCAAGCGCACTGCGCCATGATGAAGATGGACCAGTTATACCCCGAATTACCGGCGGTCGCCAGCCCCCAGCGGCTAGAGAACGCGACGTCCTGCCAGTGCTCGGCCAAGCGTCAGGTTGTCGGCATATTCGAGGTCGCTGCCAGCCGGCAACCCGCTGGCAGGCCTGGTGACCGGCACGCCCATGGGGGTCAGCAGGCGGTGCAGGTAGGTGGCGGTGGCCTCACCGGGAAGGTCGAGGTTCGTGAAGACGATGACTTCTTCCGGATGCTCACGTTCGACCCGCTCCTGCAACTCGCGGATGCGCAGGGAGTCGGGGCCAATGCCATCAACCGGCGAAATCGCGCCATGGAGGACGTGGTAGCGACCACGGTATTCGCCGGTTCGTTCGATCGCGACGACATCGAGCGGCTGTTCGACCACGCAGATCCGGGCCTCGCGTTCCGGATCGGCACAGATCGCGCAGGGATCGACTTCGGTCGTGTTGAAGCAGTTCGAGCAGAGCCGAATCCGCTCCTTGACGGCGAGGATCGCCTCGGCAAGGTCGATCGCTTCGTCTCGTGAGGCGCGGAGGATGTGATAGGCCAGACGCGACGCCGACTTCGGGCCGATTCCGGGCAGGCGGGCCAATTCTTCGATCAACCTGGCAACTGGTTCGGCCTGGGCCGACGACTTGCGAAACGACACGGGGGACTCCGGAAGCTAGAACGCTGTAGCCCTCGCGGGCATGGCGATCATACCACCCGCTTCCGAGCACCCTTATTGATATCCGAACCAGATCAACGGATATGCCAGGAGACCGGAGGAGGACCGTCCGCGAAAAGGCTGCAGGCTCGGCGCTTATTCGGGAAATGTATAGTCAATTAACCCTCTGAGCATATCGACATATCCATTTTTCGTGTAACCCATTGCGAGACCGCCTGCGACGTGCTAGTTTGGTTCAAGTCGTCGGGAACAGGTGCGAATCGCAGAGGAATGGTCCTCGGAAGAGCATGCATTGGGTGGGGTGCCCGATCCTGTTTCTGATAATGGAGGGTTCGTTCCGGTGGAGTACCAGGATAAAACACTGACCTGCCGTGATTGCAGCAAGCCGTTCATCTGGACCGCAGGTGAGCAGGCGTTCTTCCGTGAAAAAGAACTGATCAACATTCCGGCCCGCTGCGCCAAGTGCCGATCCGCCCGCAAGGCGAAGCTCGGGTTGACCGACCGCGCCCAGACCGACGTCACCTGCGCCGAATGCGGCCAGACGACCACGGTTCCGTTCGTACCGCGGAACGGGAATCCGGTTTACTGCTCGGTGTGTCTGTCGTCCGTGCGCAAGAGCCAGGCGGCCGAGGCTGGCAAGACCTCGCCCGTGGAAGTCGTCACGCTCGGGGTCGCTGACGCAGTTCCCAGCTAAGGCGAACAAGAACCCAGAATTGAAACACCCTGCCAGCA
>JAEZJB010000001.1 GCA_023415845.1 Chloroflexota bacterium
AGAACGGCTTGTCGTGCACCACCTGGCGATTGCGGTTCAGGTGACGGACGTAGGAGACGATTCCGCCTTCGAAGTAGAACGTCATCTCCTGATCGATGCGCTCATCGATGATGGTCAGCGTGAGACCACGAGTGAGGTAGGCCCACTCGCGGAACCACTGGACGATGAACTCGTAGTTGTAGTTGTGGCCATCCTTGAAGATGGAGGTGTCAGCCTTGAAGCGGCTCGTGGTGCCATGGGCATCCTTGTCCGCTTGGCCGACGACTTTCACCGCACCGAGGGGCTTGCCCTTCGAATACTCCTGGCGGTAGACCTTGGTGCTGCCGGCACGCGTGACTTCAACGGACATCCAGTCAGACAAGGCATTGACGACAGAGGCGCCCACGCCGTGGAGGCCGCCGGAAACCTTGTATCCGCCGCCACCGAACTTTCCGCCGGCATGGAGAGTTGTCATGATGACTTCGAGGGCCGAGACGCCAAGTTTCGGATGCTTGTCGACGGGGATGCCGCGGCCATTGTCCTGGACGGTGACGATGTCGTCCTTGCCGATGGTGCAGATGATGTGATCGCAGACACCGGCAAGCGCCTCGTCAACGGAGTTGTCGACGAGCTCGCGGATGAGGTGGTGCAGGCCGCGCGCGTCCGTGCTGCCAATGTACATGCCCGGTCGCTTGCGGACGGCTTCCAAGCCCTCGAGGACCTGGATCTGGTCAGCGCCGTATGATGCGGGCGTTTCGGCCGGGGTTTTCTTGCTGGGGCTAACGACTGCCATCAGGTTGCCTCCTTGTGGCGGGAATGGCGGCTAGAAGCGCCGCAGGGGGTCGAATGATCGGGATGGGAGGACAGGACGCGGAAGTCGGGCCCGGTCGTAGAAGAACATCATGCTTGCGATCGAGAGTCCGGTGCCCAGAAGCGCATTGACCAGGAACGCAACGATGATGCCCGGAGGATTGGAGATCAGCAGATCCCAGACCTGGATGAGGCCGCTTGCGATGAGAATCGAGGCGGCGGCGAAACGCCAGGCGTCGGTGAAATTGATCCGTGCAACGGAAAAGCTCATCTTTGCCGCACGGACAGGACCGACTCGGTAGATGAAGATGGCGTCGAGAAGAAAGTAGAGATAGAGCGCACCGACGCTTCCAAAGACGAAGAGCGCCAGGGACAGAAGCGCGGCGAGATTGATGCCGAAGAGTGCCACGATGATGGCAAGGATGAAGAACGGCACCAACAGGATCGCGCCGGCCGCAAGTACGATGCCTACCAGGGCGAGAATGCGCAGCCAGCCGACGAGAAGATCGCGGAGGAACTGACCCGACGCGAAAGCCTCTCCACGGACCGCGAGAGCGATTGGCGTTTTGAAGGCAGCGAGAATCATCGTGGCTGCGAGAAAGGAGAGCAGAGACCAACCGATCACGGCGAGCCCATTCGACGGTTCGATAAGGCCTCCCAGTCCGTTCCCCCATGTGCCGTACATGTTGCTGCGATCGACACCTGACGTGGCCGCAGGGATGAGTGCCCCAATCACGAGGTTAAGAAAGGAGTCGTTCGGTAGCCCCGAGATGACGGAAGGAGTGAGACTGGAAATGACATCATTGACCCTGATGTTGTCGCCGAGACGCTCCAGCTCCTCTGCGGCAGCGGGACCGTTGGCTCCCCCCTGTTCGATCATCAGACGTTGCATGCCCGTGATCAACGGCGTGCCCGAAACCTGCGTTCCGAGCCAGGCCCAGAGGTCGGCGGCGAGAGGTATCAGCATCAACCAGGGACGGGCCAACACCATCGAAATCCCCGAAGCGATCGTTTCAAGTACGCCAGAGACTTCGATGGTATTGGCATTTCCCGCTGAGGCAGGGGAGCGAGGTTTGATGTTGCTCACGAAAGTCCTAGCATATCCAGGCCGTTTTCATCGAAGCCGAGGTGATGGCCCAGTTCGTGGAGCACCGTGACCCGAATCTGCTCGTCGAACTCACGGCGGGAGCCATAGGTTCGCTCGAGTGGACCCGCGAAAATGATGATGCGATCGGGAGTCACCAGAGAGTAGGACGAACCACGCTCCGTGAGCGGTATTCCCTGATACAGACCGAAGAGTTCATCGCCCGGTTCGAGACCAGCATCGTCCAGATGGACGCTACTCGGCTCATCCTCCACAACAATGGCAACTTCGGTGAGGAGATGACGAACTTCGGTCGGCAGGTCATCGACCACTCGCGCAACAGCCTGATGAAGACGGTGGTGACGCGCCTTCCTGGCAAGGCTACGAGGGGTTCTGACCATGCTGAATTTTACCAGATTTTGGCCTTTTTCTCCACGATACGAGCCTTGATACCTGCCCATGTTGACTCCTGCCTGGATGACTTTGGGCAGCGTACGTTCGGTGGAAATCAGGAGTCTGTCTCGATGGTATAGGCGAGGATGTCGCGGCCGATCGAGACCGCACTGGAGAGACCTCCACTGCCCCCCTCAAGCACGACCGCCGTGGCGTAACGCGGTCGTTCGTCGCCAATGAACCCGATGAACCAGGAGTGAACGGTTCCATCTCCGATTTCTGCGGTTCCTGTCTTCCCACCAACCGTGTAGCCAGTTACCTGGGCCCCGGTTACGGTGCCATAGGTGGCGGCGCCAACCATCATCTCGACAACGTCGTTTGCGGTGTCGGTGGAAATGGGACGGCGCCAGGTCTGTGGCTGAATTGCTTTCGTGGTTGTTTCACCGCTCACGACGCGTTCGACCAGGTATGGACGCATCGTCTCGCCGTTATTGGCATAGGTTGAGGTGGCCATGCACATCAGGAGCGGAGTGACCAGGAGTTCGCCCTGGCCAAAGGCGGTGTCGGCAAGGGCATTGGGATCGTCGAGGAAGTCGCGATTGTGGGCGACCTGACTGACTGATACAGGCAGGTCGAAGGGGATCGTGGTTTCGAATCCCATGTCCGTCGCTCCGTCCCACAACTGCTCGGCACCGATCTCAAGGCCGATTTGGGCGAAAACGACGTTGAGCGACCAGGCGAGCCCCTCGGCGACTGTCCACTCGGTCTGGGAGTCGTCCGGCCGGTTGTTTTCGACCAGGATGCGACCGTCGATATCGATGGAACCATCGTCGATGAAAACCTGATCAGGCGTAATGTCGCCGTTCTGGATGCCGATGGCCGCGGTGACAGTCTTGAATGTTGAACCCGGCGTGAAGAGGCCGAGGGTGGCGCGTGACACAAGGGGGGTGGCTGGGTCTTCGAGGAGTTGAGACCAGTACTCCTGAGCGGATACGCGGCCGCCTTCTCCGGCAGTGAAGAGCCGGTTGGGATCGAAAATCGGGGTGCTGGCCAGGACGCGCACGGCCCCGGTCTCCACATCCATGACCACGACCGCTCCTGTCCGGCCGCCCAGCAAATCCATGGCGAGGTTCTGGAGGTCCGCGTCGAGTGTGAGGTAGAGATCGGCGCCGGTTTGCGGCCGATGGAGCAGCGAATTGAGAAAGCGATCGACCGGGTCGTTGCCAGCCTGCCCGCTCAGTTCATCGTTCCAGGTGAACTCGATGCCACCAGCGCCGTAGAGGAGCGGCGAGTAGTATCCGGCCACCGACGCGGTCGCCAGGTCCGGGTAGTACCGCAGATAGCGGTCGCCGTCACGCTCGGTGCCAGCGATGAGCGTGCCATTGCGATCGAAGATTTCTCCGCGATCAACCGAGAGCGTATCTCCGGCCAGCCTCGCATTGCCGAGATATTCGCCATTCTCCGCGACGCCTGTGCGACGGGAAATGGCATCTGCGTTCGACCCCTGAATGCGGGCGAGTTGAACCCCGAGGATGGCGAAGACCGTAGCCAGCGCGACGCTGGTGCGAACGACCGAGCGGTTGAAACGCGGCATCTCGTCGGGCAACGGGATGCGGGTAGCGATCAGCAGGAGGATCCAGGCACAGAGGAGGACGAGGAGCCACTGGGTTGAACCCAGCCGATCCTGCATCAGCAGACCGGTGACGATGAGGGCGACGGCCGCGAGACCGGCAAGGATGCTGGTGAGGCGGGAAAGCGACATCGTCAAACTCGCTTGGGCAGGCTGGAAACGTGCAGCAACAGCCCTGCGATGGCGAACGAACTGAGGAGCGAACTGCCGCCATAGGAGATGAATGGCAGCGTGATGCCGGTGAGAGGGATCACACGGAGGACGCCGCCAACGATGATGATCGTCTGGATACCAAGGAGCGCACTCAGGCCCGCGGCCAGCAACTGCGCGAAGCCGTCCTCGACGCGGATGGCGATGAGGAAGCCCCGGACGACGAGCAGCATGAAGAGGGCGAGAACGGCGAGGGTGCCAAGCAGGCCAAGCTCCTCACCGATGGCAGCGAGCACATAGTCGGTTTCAACGATCGGCACGAGCCACGGTGAGCCCTGGGCGAAACCGGTGCCAAGAATGCCGCCACTGGCCAGTGCGTAGTCCGACTGGATTGGCTGGTAACCGGCAATGAAAGGGTCCTGCCACGGATCGAGCCAGTTCTGGACGCGCAGCCCGATGCGATCGACGAAGCGCCAGGCCAGATAGCAGGCGGCTGCAAAGACGCCGCTGCCAGCGATGACGTAGAGGCCCTGGCCGCTGGCCAGGTAGAGCATGACCATGAGGATGGCGAAGAACATCAGGGCCGAGCCGAGGTCGTTGTTGACGACCAGCAGGGCGAGCGCCACGAGGAACACACCGCCGGCCGGAACGAGCCAGGGAATCGGTGGCAATGCAATTCGACCTACCTTCCAGGCCTGGTTGGAGGCGAGGATGGCGCGGCGTTTGTCGAGATAGCTCGCCATGTAGACGACGAGGAGGATTTTTACGACTTCGCTGGGTTGGATCTGAACGGGGCCGAGCGAGAGCCAGAGATTCGCGCCCGAGCCGGGAGGACCGGTGCCGATCACGACTGTCAGCACCTGAAGCGCGAACCCCAGCATCAGCCAGATGACCGCGTAGCGATTGAGCCACGAGAGTACCCGAAGCGGTCCGGCGAGGACGACGATGCCCGACATGATGGCCAGTCCGACCATCAGGAAGAGGAACTGCTTCTGGGCCAGGCTGGAGTAGTTCGGGTCGATGCGGGCGAGATCGGGGACCAGCCGCTGGATGGTGAGCATGCCGATCATGGCCAGGGTGGCGACGATCGGCAAGAGGATCTGGTCGCCACGGAACCCGCGGAGACCGAACACGACATTGATGCCGATGACCGCCGCACCGAAAACGAGGCTGATCCAGATATCGCTCCACGACCAACTGGCCTGACCGGTTGGAACCAACACGATCATCAACATGCCGATGATCGCCAGCACTGCTGGCACCAGCAGGAGGCGGAACTCGGTGAGTCTGAAAGTGGGTCGGTAGCCGATGGACATGGAGCGTTGTTTCCCGGAAATCAGTGGATGACGTCGAAGTGGCCGAGCAGTTCCCTGGCCGCCTCACTCAAGCGCGCCGGATCGGTGATGACCGCGCCATCCAGCGCGTGTGCGCAACCAGCGTTGCAGGCAGGCAGACCAGCATGGGCCAACTGGCGGACGACCTCCTGACCTGCTGCCACGTTCGTCGCCAAAACGCGCTGGACCATCTCGACGGTTACGTCTTCTTCCGTTTCGTGCCAGACATCGTAGTCGGTGACGAAGGCGAGGGTGGCGTAGCAGAGACCAGCTTCCCGGGTCAGGCGAGCCTCGGGCATGGCCGTCATGCCGATGATGGAGGCTCCCCATGACCGGTAGAGATTGGATTCGGCACGCGTTGAGAACTGCGGACCCTCAATGCAGATGTAGGTGCCCGCATCACCGTGGACTGGTACAGAGGCGACCACAATCGGCATGATTGCCTGCCGGAGTGAATTGCAATAGGGATCGGCGAGCCCGACATGCGCCACGACCCCAACTTCAAAGAAGGTACGTGGTCGCTGGAGCGTCCGGTCGATGATCTGGTCGGGAATGACCGCTGAGCCGGGTGGCAACTCCTCGCGAAGGCTGCCGACAGCGCTGACACTCAGGACGTGCGTAGCGCCGAGGTGGGCGAGGGCGAAGACGTTGGCCCGGTAAGGCACCTCGGTGGGGGTGAAGGTGTGGCCACGTCCGTGGCGGGCAAGGAACAGCAAAGTGGTTTCACCGAGGCGGCCGCGGACGACTGGCGACGATGGCTTGCCAAATGGCGTATCGATATCGAGTTCCTCGACCTCCTCAAGTCCGGGAAGATCGTAGAGGCCACTTCCACCAATAATGCCGAGAACTGCCATCGTGTGATGCTCCGTAAGAGAACGACCAACCTGATACCGAATGGATGGTACATGCGTTGCCAAATCCGTCACAACGTCGACGTAAAGCGCCATGAAATTCCCCGACACCCTGTATTTGTTCCGTAGTTGCCCTGCGTGGTACGATTGAGAACACGCTACGCGGGGATTGCCCGTTCGTGGCATCTCCCGGTCTTCATCTCGATCATTGGCCCTTTTGGCCCGAGGAGGCTCCGCCAGGATGGCGTTGCAACGAGCACAAAAAGACGAAATCATCGCTTCGACTCGCACCCACGAGTCCGATACGGGATCGCCCGAGGTTCAGATTGCGCTCCTGACCGAGCGGATCAATGGCCTCACCGCCCACCTGCGGCAGCATCGGCATGATTATCACTCCCGCCGGGGCCTGCTCAAGCTGGTCGGTCGCCGCCGACGCCTGCTGGCGTACCTCAGCGAGAACGACATCGAGCGCTATCGCGCCACGATCACCCGGCACGGACTGCGACGTTAGTCCCTGCTGGATGGATTCGGCCACCTGATGGACGAATCCGGACAATTGCACCAAGTTGGCAACGCCGGGGACACCTGTTCCCCGGCGTTGTTGCGATTGGTGGCAATGTACACTTTGCAGCGTTCGCTGGCAGACAGTCATGCGTACCTGGTTGGTTCCCGGCAAGGTTGAGGTATTGGAGCGGGGCGAGGCAACGCGTCGTTCCGCTCCAGTTCCTCGATCTTCCGGGGTAATGATGCGGCAGCGGGAATGACCCTCCTGTCGTGCACAGGCCCATTGGAGGATTCGATGGCCATTCCTGAAAATGTTCAGGCACAGATCAAGTCCGTTTCCACAGAAATCAACGGTCGAACGTTGACGCTGGAAACGGGTCGCATTGCCGGGCTGGCGCTCGGCGCCGTGACCGTGCGTTACGGTGATTCGATGGTGCTCTCGACCGTGGTGGGAGAGCGGGAAGCCAAGGAAGACATGGGCTTCTTTCCCCTCACCGTGGATTACGAAGAGCGGATGTTCGCGGCCGGCAAGATTCCGGGCGGCTTCCCGAAGCGGGAAGGGCGCCCGACCGAAAACGCCATCCTGGCGGCGCGGTTGACCGACCGTCCGATTCGGCCGTTGTTCCCCAAGGGCTACAAGGCCGAAGTCCAGATCATGACGACGGTCCTCTCGGCCGATCAGCAGAACGACCCGGACATCCTGTCCGTGATCGGTGCCTCGGCGGCGCTGACGCTTTCGCCGATTCCGTTCGAGGGACCGGTCGGCGCGGTGCGGATGGGGATCGATGGCGATGAGCTGATCGTCAATCCGTCGTTCGATCAAGTCGAGGCCGGTGGGCTCGACATGGTGGTGGCGGGGACCGACGACGCGATCATGATGGTCGAGGGCGAGGCCCGGCAGCTGCCAGAGGACAAGATGGTCGAGGCCATCGAGGTCGCTCACGACAACATCCGCAAGATCGTGGAGCTGCAGCTCGAGTTGCAGAAGGTGGCCGGCAAGGAAAAGTGGGAGTTCGTCCCACCGGCCGGTAATACACAGCTCAAGGCGGATGTTGCCAACCTGATCGGTGACAAGCTGCGCGCGGCCGTCCGCAACCCGGACAAGGTTGTTCGGCTCGAAGCGACGAATGAAGTCGAAGCGCTCGCACTCGGTGAGCTTGCTTCGGGTGACAATGCGCTCTACTCGTACGGTGAGGTGAAGGGCGCCTATGAGGCGCTCCTGAAGGAAGAAGTTCGCCGCGGGATCCTGGAGGATGGAATTCGTCCTGACGGGCGAACAAGCACGGAGATCCGCCCGATCTGGATCGAAGTGGGGTACCTGCCGCGGGCCCATGGATCGGCCATTTTCACCCGGGGGCAAACCCAGGTCGTGACCGTCCTGACCCTCGGCGCACCATCCGAGGAGCAGCGCCTCGATTCGATTTCCCCGGAAACGAGCAAGCGGTACATCCACCATTACAATTTCCCGCCATACTCGGTGGGCGAAGTGCGACGCCTCCGTGGCGCAAGCCGCCGCGACATCGGTCACGGTGCGCTGGCCGAGCGAGCGCTGGTGAACGTGGTGCCGGATGCGGAGACCTTCCCGTATACGTTGCGGCTGGTGTCCGAGGTCGTGAGCTCGAACGGCTCGACGTCGATGGCGAGCGTTTGCGGTTCGTCGCTGGCGCTGATGGACGCGGGTGTCCAGATCGAGGCCCCGGTGGCCGGAATTGCCATGGGGCTCGTGACTGATCCGGAAACGGGTGCCTACACCGTGCTGAGTGACATCCAGGGCATGGAAGATGCCCTGGGCGACATGGACTTCAAGGTGGCAGGTACGGCTACGGGCGTGACCGCGATCCAGATGGACATCAAGGTCAAGGGCATTACGCCGGAGATCATGCGACAGGCGCTGGCGCAGGCCCACGAAGGTCGGCAGTTCATTCTGGGCAAGATGCTCGAGGCGATCGACGCTCCGCGCGGCGAACTCTCGAAGTGGGCACCCCAGGTGCACACGATCAAGATTGACCAGGGCAAGATCGGAGCCGTGATTGGACCGGGCGGCAAGGTGATTCGCGCCATCCAGGAAGAGAACGGTGTGAAGATCGACATTGCCGATGACGGTACGGTGTCGATTGCCGGACCCAATCCGGAAGGCGTGGAAGCGGCCAAGACGAAGATCCGGGGTCTGACGGAAGAGATCAAGATCGAGCGGGGCGAGATTTACACCGGCAAGGTGGTGTCGATCATGCCGTTCGGGGCGTTCGTTGAAATCGTGCCGGGACGGGATGGTCTGGTCCATATCTCCGAGCTTTCGGAAGACCCGGCCGTGCGAGTCGATGCGGTCGAGGATGTCGTAAATCTGGGCGACGAGATCACCGTGATGGTGATCGATGTCGCGCCGAGCGGGAAGATCGGCCTCTCGCGGCGCGCGGCGCTGACTGGCGTGCTGCCGGAGCCAAAGCCGGCCCGTCCGCCGCGCGATGACCGTGGACCGCGACGGCCGCGACCGGACGGCGATCGGCCACGGGATGACCGAGGACCGCGACGCCCGCGCGACTAGCGGACGGCGATAACCTGACTTTGATAGGACACCCGCCCGGCATGATCCGGGCGGGTGTTTTGCGTGCAGAGCCGTTGAACTCACGAATTCGTCTCCTTCTGCCATGCTGCGGAGAATGACGACGCACTAATTCATTAATTCATAAAATCAGAAACCGTTAATTCCATGGGGATTTCGGGACGCAATTCGTGCGAATTAGTGCGACTTCGTGCGGAAGTGGCCCGATTTACCAATGGAGCTGTGCTGGACCTGGTGTTTTCACGGGCAGGTCAATCGGGTCCCTGCTTAACGTACGCATCGAGCGGCCAAAATCCCGCCACCCTGCCGAAAGTTGATTTTGGATCCAGCCGCGGGATTTGTCCGCGGGACACCCGGCACATACACGAAAGGCCCACCGGTTTACCTCGGTGGGCCTTTCGCTTTCATCACAGTAGGTTATTCGGGCGCGACGAACGGTCGCTTAGGTGCTAGCCAGCGGCTTCGGTGGCCTGCTGGGCAGCTTCAGTGGCGAGGTCCTCGATCCAGCGCTGGCCAGTGTCGGTCATCGAAAACCCGATCAAGCCAACACAGGAGAGCAGGCAAATCGCCAGAATGGCAATGAGGAGGTAGAGCCAGATGCTCCGTTTTCGCTTCGGCGGTGGGCCAAGGCTGGACATGCGCCATTCTTCGTCGACAGACGGGCGACTCTGCGGCTTGAAATCGACGGGAGGCGGAATCGCTCCGGTCGGTCGCCCACCCGGTGACGGCGAGACTGAGGGAGCGATGGGCGGGGGTGGCGTCCAGCCTCGTGACTCGGGAGTTGACGTCGGAGTGGTGGGGTCAAGCGCCTCAGCGGCAGATTCGTCGATTTCGACGGTGTCCCCACTCTGGTTGACCTCGACGGTTTCAATGTCATCGGTGGTTTCGGGGGCCGAGGTGGAGGGAGCGAGCGGAGTTCCGCAATTGCTGCAGAACCTGTCGTTGGCGGGTACTTCCTTGCCGCAGTTTGGACATGTCGTCACGACGAAGCTGACTCCTGATAGCGCCCGGGCGGAGCGTTACGCATGGTGGACAGGGCTCGGCCTGAGCGAGCCGGATTTCCTAGTTGTTCAGCCGAGGATCGAGAGCGTCCCGGAGGCCGATGCCGAGAAGATTAAACGAGAGCGCTGCCAGGAAGATACAGAGGCCGGGCAGGAATGCATAGGTCCAGGAGAGCGAAATGAAGGCATAGGACTCCTGAAGCATGTTGCCCCAGGAAGGAATCGGGATGCGGACGCCGAAGCCGAGATAGCTCAGCGTGGCCTCCGTGATGATGAGGCCGGGGAGGGCGAGAGAGGCCCAGACAATAACGAGGGAGATGACGTTCGGGAAGATGTGGCGCGAAATGATGGCGCGGTTAGAAGCGCCCAGGACGCGGGCGGCATCGACGTAGTCGCGGCTGCGGAGGGAGAGCACCTCACCCCGGACGAGACGTGACAGTCCGGTCCAGCCAAGGAGGGCGATGATGACGGCGAGTCCCACTGGACCCGGGCGCCACCAGACCGAGATGATCAGCAGCAGCGAGATCGATGGGATGGAAATGATGACGTCGACGAACCGCATGATGACCGAATCGATCCATCCACCGTAGAAGCCGGCGACGGCACCCAGCGTGAGACCAATGGTGAGGGCAAAGACCAGGGCGAGGAGGGCGACAGTCATCGAGACACGGCCGCCATAGGCGAGCCTTACCAGAATGTCCCGGCCATTGGGGTCGGTGCCGAGGATGTGATTGCGATCGGTGAACCAGGGCAGCAACTGGTTGCGGAGGTCATTGGTGGCGTAGTCGTTGCCCGTAATCCAGGCGATGATCGGTGCGCCAAATGACATCACCAGCAGGAAGATGCTGAGCCCCAGCGCGAAGACGGCGAGCTTGTCGCGGCGAAACGTCCGCCAGGCGCGGGTGTAATAGCCCGGTGTGCTGCGCAGCGTCTCGCGCGCGGCGGCAGTGCCAGCGACGGCGAGCGTGGGAGCCTCGTCTGGACCAGGCATATCCCGCTGGGGCGGGACCATACGCTGGAGATCATCTGACATAACTTCGATATTTGGATCTTGCATCGTGATGACCCTCGTCGGCAGGGATGTCGGCTAGTCGTAGCGGACTCGAGGGTCGAGAACGCCGTAGAGCACATCGGCCAGGAGATTGCCGAGAACGGTCAGGACGGCAAGCATCATGACGCAACCCATTGCCACCGAATAGTCGTTTGCGTTCAGCGCCTGGACGGTGAGCTGGCCAATGCCGGGGTAGGCAAAGACGTTCTCAATGATGAGCGCCCCGCCGAAAAGCCCGGGGATCGTGAAGCCGACAAGCGTCACGAGCGGCAGGAGTGCATTGCGGAACGCATGGCCCATGAGCACCGCGCGGTTCTTGAGACCCTTGGCCTGAGCGGTTCGGACATAGTCCTGGCGAATGACTTCGAGCATCTGGCTACGGATGTAGCGGGTCCAGTCTGCGAGGCTGACCAGAGCGAGGGCGGTGGCTGGCAGGATGAGGTGTTCGAGGCGATCGAGCAGGTTGTCCTCGATACGCAGATTACGAACACCGGAGGTGGGAAGCGATGGGAGACCCCATTGCTGGAACTTGACGGAAAAGAGAATGATCATCATCAAGCCCAGCCAGACCGTAGGAATGGAACTGAACGCGGTGGTGACCACGGTGACGATGCGGTCGATGAGGGAATTGCGGTGCACCGCGCAGTAGACGCCCAGCGGGATGGAAATGACGAGGGCGAGGACCAGGGCGGAGGCGCTCAGGACGAGCGTATTGGGCAAGGCGTTGGCGATTACCGTCTTGACTGGTTGGTAATTCGTAAAGCTGTTTCCAAAATCTCCCTGGAACACGTTTCCGAGCCAGGTGAAGTACCGGAAGTACCACGGCTCGTTGAGACCAAGGTTTTGCTGGATGCGTTCGAAGTCTTCAGGCCGCATTTGCGGACTGCGGGGCACATTATCGGCAGGACTACCAGGCACCAGATTAATGAGGGCATAGACGATAAAGGAGATTCCGAGAATGAGTGGAACCATCCCGATAAGTCTACGAATGATGAATCGCGACATTGAGACGCACCTTTCGGCAGGGACCCATTACCGGTGATGGTGCCTTCAGCCGGACATCCGGTTCCGACCCGCAGGGGCCAGAACCGGATGTCGCGAGTGACAGACGCCTGATCACCCAGATGATGCCGGGCGAACCCGGCGTATCACCTACTGCTGGACCCAGACCTTGTTCATGAGGCCGATTTCGGCGGTGTAACCGTTCGGCAGGTAGTTCTGGAGTCGCGGCTGATTGGCGACGATCGACTGGCGGAAGACGATGATTCCGGTGGCCGCCTCGTCGTTGACGATGTTGGACGCTTCGATCAGGAGATCGATGCGGGCATCGTGGTCGAGTTCGGTGATGGCAGCGGTTTCGAGGGCGTCGTACTCCGGATTGCAGTAGCGCATGGAGTTGAAGCCGGCGGGCGGCGTCGACTCACAGCCGTACATGGCAATCTGGGCGCCGTCGACGGTCCACTGGAAGCCCTGCACCGTCATCTGGTACGTGCCGTTGTCGGTCTCGTCGAGCAGGGTCGGGAACGGGATGGCCGAAGCGATCATCTCGATACCGACTTCCCGCCAGGCCTGTTGCATGTACGGAATCTGCTGGAGGTAGGTGGCTACACCTTCGGAGTAGATGCACTCGAAGGAGAACTTCTGGCCGTCCTTCTCGACGATGCCGTCACCATCGCTGTCGACCCATCCGGCCTGCTCGAGGAGCGAGCGAGCCATGTCGGGGTCGTAGTTGTAGATGGTGTTGGTGCGGTCCGGGGCGTAGGCCTGGGAGAGCACCGGCTGCGTGCCGTTGGCCTGGATGGCGAAGCCGAGGTACACGGTGTCCGCGATGAGCTGGCGGTCGAGCGCGTACTGGAGCGCCTGTCGAACCAGGGGATCGAGGAAGAGCGTTTCCTTCTCCGGGTCCTGGTTGACGTGGTAGTAGTTCATGTTGAGCGTGTCGTAGGCAGTGACGACCAGTTCCGGGTTGGAAGTCTGGAGCGTCTGGCCCTGCTGGAACGGCACGGTGGCGATATCGGTTTCGCCGGCGATCAACGACTGCAGGTTGGCACCCGGATCGACGATGACGCGATAGATGAACCGGTCGATGTACGGGACTTCTTCCGGGATCCAGTAGTCGGCGTTGCGCTCGATCGTCACGTGGTCATTTGCAACCCACTCGACGAACTTGAACGGACCCGAACCGACGACGCGGGACGGATCGGCACCGGTGGAACCACCATCAGCGCCAAAGTCGGCGAACGGCACGTTCTCCCAAATGTGCTTCGGAAGAATGCCGAACTGGCCGGCGGCGTCGGAGACGAAGGTCGCGGATGGGGCCTGGGCGATGAGCTGGACGGTGTGATCGTCGACGACGACCAGTTCCTTCAGCGTGGCGGCGACCGTGCTGCGACGAACCGACAGGCTGTCTTCGGCGAGCACCGACTGGAACGTGAACTCGACATCGGCGGCGGTGACCGGAGTACCATCGTGGAACTTCGCGTTCTGGTTGAGATAGAAGGTGTAGGTCACACCATCTTCGTCAATCGTCCAGTAGTCGGCGAGGCCCGGAACATCACTTCCGTCGACTGCCGAGCCACCGACCAACCCGTTGAAGAGCAAACCGGTGATCCAGCTGGAGTACGTGTCCGACGTGAGCGTTGGGTTGAGCGTGGAGATGTCCGAGGTCTGAGCGATGATGACGTCGCCACCCATCTGCTCAGGCTGCGAGAACTGGAAGTGCTCCTGCTCGGCGGCCATGGCCTCTTCGCGAGTGATCGACGTGAATGCGACCCCTCCGCCCGATGCAGCCGGGGACGCTTCCTGGGCGGCAACGCCACGGGCCAGGATGCCGGCGGCCGACGCAGAGATTCCCAGAGCAGTAGCGCGGCGCACGAAGCCACGGCGGCTGATCTGGCCTGTCTTCAGCTGATCTACCAGCTGATCTATTGAGACGTTTGCCATCCGAGAACCCCTCCGTTCTGGATTGCCCGGGGAGATTCAACCATCCCCGGCGCATACCTAAAAGAGACAAGCAATCCTACCCCAGTAATGGGTGATTCGTCACGTAACTCCCGCTGAAGTGGCTGTTTGTCTGCCGGATCGTACCATATGGCGCAGAACGTACGCCCGAAGAATCGCGAAGTTAATTCCTGGCAGATGACCGGGAGAAGTGCGCACCTGGGTGAAAAAGCGTCCAAAAAGGCCATGAAACGGCGGACTGGTGATATTCGGTGATAATGCTGGAAACACCGGGCAAACAATTCCTGCTGACGAGTACTGCTCATGCGTTTCATCGAGGCTCTCAAGGTCATCCTGCTGGCGGCCCTCGTCGGGGGTGTCGTTGCGGTGTCCGGCTTTCTGCTGCTGGAGTGGCTGCAGCCGGGGGAGATCACGATTGGGCCGGGAGACCCGGGCACGATTGTGGTGTTCATCGAGGGGGAAGTGGAAAAGCCGGGGGAATATGAGTTGGCGGCTGGCGCACGCCTGAACGACCTGGTTGCCGAAGCGGGCGGATTCAATCCCGAGGCGAACACGACGGGGCTGAACATGGCGGGCAGGCTGGCCGACGGCGACCACGTGGTGGTGCCAAAAGTGGCACCGCAACCAGCCCTCGATGTAGGGCCTGGGACACCTTCAGCTCCAGCGACGGATCTCGGGTTGATCAACATCAACACGGCTTCGGTTGGGGAACTCGTGCAGCTGCCAGGGATTGGGCCGGTTCTGGCCCAACGCATTATCGACTTCCGCGAGTTCAACGGGCCGTTTACCTCAATCGACCAACTGGATGAAGTGACCGGCATATCGGAGGCGATGGTCGACGAGTTGCGCCCACTGGTGACGTTGGGTGGGTAGTGCGTGGGGCGTGGCTGTCGGCGTAGCAATCGTGGCGGGGGCGTCGATCGGGCCGGTCGCCGTGATTCCGGTTTTTCTCGGGCTGTGTCTGCTGCAGGTGGTGGCGAACCAGTGGAACTGGTGGTTCCTGGCTGGCGCGATCGTGCTGACGCTGTTGGGCGCCGCGCGGGCAGAAATGGTGCCGGCAAACGTGTTGCCAGATGTGGCCATTGGGTCAGAGCAGGCTGGCGGCAAGGTTGTCTCGATGGTGCGAGGCGGTGTGAATGACCGGTCGGTGCTGTTTCGAGTCGAGAGAGTAGGTTCTCCAGAGGATGGAGTGACCGTCGAGCCATTCACGGTGTGGCTGCGGGTGGGGGAGAACGTCGACATTTCTCGCGGCGACACGATCGAGGTTCGGTGGGTCTTGACCCCACTCCAGGAACTGGCGCCGGGGTTTGCCGGTTACCTCCGGGGACAGGGCGTCGTGGCGACGGCGTGGGCCTGGAAGGTGGACGTAGTGGCCACCGGGTCACCGGTGTTTCGAGCCCTGGGTGGAGTGCGAGCCGAGTTAACGAATGGGTTGATGGCCGTGCTGCCGGGTGACCGCGGCGCACTCGCGGCTGGAGTCGTGACCGGCGATGACAGTGGGTTGAGCGACGAGGCCAAAGCGGCATTTCGCGCGACGGGGACCTCCCACATTACGGCGGTGAGTGGTTCGAACGTCGCGATCGTCCTCTCGCTGTGGGCGGCGTTCGTGCCGGTGGGCCATCGGCGGCGATCGGTATTGTTGCAGGTGGTCATCATTAGCTCGGTTTGGGCGTATG
>JAEZJB010000010.1 GCA_023415845.1 Chloroflexota bacterium
TCGTGCGGGGATCGTGGCTGGGGAACTCGACGGACTCGCCAACGAGGATGATGCCCTTCGCGCGGGGACAGGCGCGGAAGAGGGCACCGAACGTTTCCTCGTAGAATCGCTCCGCGCCGGGGTCGGATGGATGGAGCGGTTGCTTGCCGTGCGGGTAGGCGTAGAGATAGACGTCGAGGCCGTATTTCGCGGCCCGGTCGACAAGGGTATTGAAATCGTTGGGTCGGCCCTGGGAGCCGCTGCGCGGATCGCGGTTGATCAGCCCGTCGGGCGAGCGATTCACCTCGGAGGCGAAGACGAGAATGCTGTCGAAGCCATAGTGGGCAATGACGTTGAGATAGTCTTCGGGGAACTCGTCCAGCCCCCAGCCGGAGTGCGTCATGCGAGGCTGGAAGATGGGGGACCGAGCCTCGGAACGTGGGGTGATGAAGGGAGCACCGCGCAGGTTGAGCAGGTGCTCAAGGTGGTAGCTGCCCTGGGCCGTGCCGCGATCGTCGCGCCCGGTGATATCGATACGTTCCGGTCGGACCTCAACGTGGCAGGAACGGGCTGGAGTGGGAACGCCCACGGCACCGGGATCGGTGTGGAGCACGATGGCGGGATGACCGGTCTTCAGATCATCGAGGCGGTCGAGATGCTGGACGAGGAGGTCGATGCCCATGCTGACCTGGAAATAGTCCTGCAAGTCGCGGGCCACGGCCCGCACGAGGGGGCCAGCGTCGCACCGGACGACGATGCGCCAGGTGTTGTCGATGACGACCTCGTCGGGAGCGGGCGTCGCGGAGGGGTCACGCTGATCAGTGTGGTGGACGGTTTCGAGGAAGCGACGGAAGGCGTAGGGGGCTTCGACCACGGGCGACTCCATGCTCAGGACAGATCGGCGAGCGGTGACCAGTCGATCCTTACTTCACGCGAGGTTGTGGCAGCGTCGATGAGGGCGTTGGCGGCGATAACGGCCACGACCCCATCGACGGGTGAGACGACCGGCTCGCTGGTCCGGCCTTCGGCGAGGGCGAGGAAATGCAGCAGTTCGGCCTGCAACGCTCCGCCAATGGAATCGTTCCCGAGCGGCTGGTAGCCGAGTTCGGGCACTTCATGGCGGCCGGCTCCCAGCAGGCGGAGGCCACCAGCAGCAAGGTCGATGGCCGCAACGCCCTGGGTGGCGGTAACGGCGAAGTGATCGGCACAATCTAGGCCCGAATCGTCGGGCATCATCCAGGTTGCCTCGACGTTGAGGAGGGCACCACTGGCGAACCGAAAGGTGCCCCAGATGCCGTAGATGCCATCCGGTCCGGCGTCGAGTTGTTGAGACCCCGTTACCGAAACAGGGCACTCACCGAGCATCCAGAGGGCGGCGTCGATATCGTGGATGGCCGTGACCAGGGCGGGGTGGCAGCGGCCATAGGTTCCCAGTGTCGCGCGGGGGCGATTGCGACTGGCATGGATAGCGGCGATGCGGCCAAGCGTGCCGGACGCCACCCGACGCCTGAGAGCGAGAAAGCGGGCGTCGAAGCGAACGATGTGCCCCGGCATGAGGATGACGTCAGCCTGTCGTGCTGCATGGGCGATGGCGACGGCATCGGCGACGCTGGTGGCGAGAGGTTTCTCGACCAGAACAGGTTTGCCATGGGCGATGGCGGCGAGGGCGGGGTCGAGATGGCGAGTTTCTTCGGTAGCGACCAGGACGACATCGACCGTTTCATCCGCGGCGAGTTCGTCCGCCTGGGAACAGGTGCGGGCGATGCCATAGCGGGCCGCGATCTCTGCCGCGCGGGACTCACTCCGCGACGCCACCGCGCTGATGGTGACGCCGGGAATGCCCTGCAGGGCCTGAAGCTGGAACTCGCCAAAGGCGCCCAGGCCAACGATGCCGACTCGAACCATGTTGCGTTCCCAGACCTTTCAGGCGTGAGCAGAATCAGAAGAGTTGCGGAGGTGGAATCAGGGCGAGGATGTTCTCCATCGCGGAATAGAGGTGGTTGTAGCCGCGATTGACAGCAATCGCCGCGTGACCGGGATACAAGCCGTCGGGTTTCAGGGCGGCGAGGCGGCGAACCGTAGCGCAGGACTCGGTGACGGAACAGTCCCAGATGTCCTGCAGGAGGATCTTGCCACCCCAGAAGACGGCGTCGCCACTGAACAGGTCGGTGCCACCAGGGCGATGCAGGAGGTAGGAAAGGTGTCCCTGCGAGTGGCCGGGCGAGGCAACCACCTCGATTTCCAGCGAGCCAACGGGAATGCGATCGCCGTCGCGAAGTGCTCCCGCCACGGGACACGGCCGGAAAACATAGCCGGCGGGATACCCGCCCGGACCCTTCGCGCGGTCAAGGGAAATGGCCTCTTCATTGCCGTCGCAAATCCATCCAGCCGCCTGCTCGGACGCCCAGACCTCACTGCCGAGGGCATCGTGCAGGCCACGGGTGCCGCCCGCATGATCGGCATGAGCGTGGGTCAGGAGCAGTCGGGTGATGCGGTCAGGCGAGATGTCAGTCTGGTCGATTTCGGCAAGGATGGGATCGATGTCGACTCCAGCACCGGCATCGATCACGACTGCCTCGTTGCCATCGGTTACCAGATAGACGTGGCAGTCGAACTCGTTCGTGAGGTCGAAGCCGACGCGACCCGATCCAACCAGGTGAATGTAGTCGGTGAGTTGCATCCGCTACCTCCCGAACTGCAGTGCCAGGTCGCGATAGAAGGCCACCGCCGTATTGAGTTCATCGACCGGCACAAACTCGGTCGCGCTGTGCGCATGGTCAATGGAGCCGGGACCGTAGACGATGGCGGGAATGTCGGCACTGGCGAACTTGCTGGCATCGGAGCCGTACGGAACCCAGACCGCTTCGCCGGGCTGGCCAAGGTTGGCGTTGACCTGCTGGGCGAGCATGATCAGGGGATCGGCGGGAGAGGTATTCAGGGCGTCGCCGGTGAACCAGGGAGTGGGACGTTCGATCTCGAGGTCCGGGCGTTGCTGGCGGACGCGGTCGAGCACGGCATCGATCTGCGCGAGTGCTTCAGCCTCGGTCTGACCGGGCGTAATGCGGCGGTCGTAATTGATGGTGCACCGTTCGGGAACGACGTTGATGCCACTGCCGCCCTCGATGAGTGACACCGTGAGGGACCCATTGGCGGCAGAACCGCCCGGCGAATTGGCGAGATCACCGTTGACGGACGACAGCAGGAGCACGACGGTTGCCATGCCGGAAATGGCGTTGACGCCCTCGTTGGCGACGGACGTATGGGCCGCCTTGCCGATGACGGTGATTTCGCCACGCACGCAGCCATTGTGTGCGCGCACCACCGCCAGGGACGTTGGTTCGCCGATGACTGCGGCATCGGCGTGGTTGCCGGCGTCGACGTGGGCCCGAGCACCGGCTCCACTCGTTTCCTCGTCCACGGCAGCGATGAGTTCGACGCTGCAGGCAAGGTCGTCGCGGCGACGGCTCAGTTCTTCAACCGCAACGAGCATGGCAGCCAGCGAGCCCTTGGTATCGCAGGAGCCACGTCCCCGCAGGCGCCCATCCTCAACGGTGC
Organism: Chloroflexota bacterium; assembly: GCA_023415845.1. Taxonomy (GTDB): domain Bacteria; phylum Chloroflexota; class Chloroflexia; order Thermomicrobiales; family UBA6265; genus JACCYX01. Next base: position 3,535 of record JAEZJB010000010.1, read on the forward strand.
CGCCAAACGGGTCATCCATTCCCGTAACCCCCACCGTGTCCATATGCGCTTCAAAAGCGAGAACCGGTGCGCCGGCGGGACCAGGCAGGCGAACGACGACATTGTCACGACCAGGAAACACTTCCTGGCGCCGGGTTTCCAACCCGAGGTGGCGGGCCCAGCCTTCGACGTAGTCTGCCAGCGCAGCCTCGCCGGAACTTGCCGGATCGTAAATTGGATTGACCGACGGGATGGCGACGATCTCCCGCAAGACCTGGACGACACGTTCGGTACTCACCTGCTGACACTCCCTGGCTCGGCGCTTCGTTCACTTGGCGCATGCTAGGCGAGCACAGGGTCTCTGGCAATCTGGCACCACCCCAAAACGCAACACCCTCGCTGGCCTTGCCAGCGAGGGTGTTGCGTTTTGGGGTGGTGCCGAGTCGCGGAGAGGCTACGACCGACGAGCCCCCAAACGGACTGCGAGGTAGCCCAGCGCCACCACCGAAATCAGCCCGACAGTGCCGATTACGAACGGGCTGGTGCCACCATCCTGAGAGGCGCCGTTGCCAGTGGCCGGCAGGGCCGCCACAGACTCGTCGGTGGCATCATCAGCCACATCCGCCACATCTTCTGGCGTGGCACCGGGTGAATCGGCCTGCAGCAGCACTGCAGAGCCAGGACCGTCGAGAGCGACAGCCGGTGCCGCCAGGGCGGTTACCCCAATCATCACCAACATCGCGGCGAAGAGCAGGCGAACCTGCTTTCCACCAGAGCGCATGAACCCCATGAGAAATCCCTTCCTCATCCAACCGAAGGCGGAACTACGGGCAGGGGCTGACAGGAGGAATGCCTGCGCCTGCCTGGGCGGTGACCTCACCGCCGATCTCCGGTTGGTCGGGACATGCTACACGATCGCCGGTCCATTCGTATACTCAGAATGGTCCATTTGGTCCCGCCCTAAAGAGAATTTTCACGGACTGCTGGACATCTGAAGGGTGCAAATGGACCGCAGAATCAACGGTCCTGCAACGAGCGAAGCACCAACGCCGTGCGTTCATCCGCAGGGAAAAAGCTCTCGATCGTCAACTCCTCGACCGTGACATCCGTCGCAGTGCCAAACACTGTGGTGGTGGAGATGAACCGAAGCGCGGTGTCATCTACCTGCACGACAAACGGCACCACGATTCCGCCGCTTCCGACTGGGCCGGGCCGCAGGGTGCGCACTGCCGGGTAGGTCATCAGCTCACGCCGCAATTCCTCCAGTCGACGCTCGCCGGTGAGGTCGATTTCGTGGTTGAGCCGGGCGAGCAGGACGGCACAGACATCCTCGAGGTTGAGTAGCCGGGGAGCCAATCCCTGCGGGTGGACGACCAGCCGAAAGACGTTGACGGGTGGCGTGAGCAGTTCGGGCGCGATGCCCTCGAACAGGAATTCGGCGGCCCGATTGGCCTGAACCAGATTCCAGGCGCGATCCAGCGCGAGGGCAGGATGAGGCTCATGACCGGTGAGGACGAGGTTAACCGCGTGGCGAATCGCGGCCAGATCCCGATCCGACCAACTGCGCTCAGGGTGAAGTGGCGCAAAGCCACCCGCCACCAGGAGCGCATTTCGCTCGCGGAGTGGCAGGGTCAGGCTGCTGGCAAGGCGAACGAGCATTTCGCGGCTCGGGTGCGTGCGACCGGTCTCGATAAAGCTGAGGTGGCGGGCCGAGATATCGGCGAGGGAGGCGAGGTCGAGCTGGCTCAGGCGTCGCCGGTGGCGCCAGTCCCGCAGTACATCGCCCACGGTGCGAGGATGCGTGTTCATGGGGCAAGTAGACCTCGGAAGTTGAAGCAGATCACTTACCTGCGAGGTAATTGTTTCACCCACCAGGTGAAGCCAGCATGAGAGTGACACACAGCGGTGTCAACGAACTACCCGGAGGAAATCCCATGCGTGTCTCACCTCGCCTGACTCTACAGATCGACACCGTCACCTGTGCCGCGATGGCTGCACTCCTGCTGGTGCTTGCCTCTCCCCTCAGCGACTGGCTTGACATGCCGATTGGCTTCCTGCGGTGGGTAGGGGTGGGATTGCTCCCCTGGATTGCCCTGCTGGCCTGGTCCTCCACCCGTGAGCGTGTCACCAAAGGCATCATGGAGGTTGTGCTGGCCGTCAACGGGCTTTGGGTGATCGCCAGCGTTGGGGTGCTCCTTGCCAATGTGGTGGAGCCGAATGGCTGGGGCATCAGCTTCATCGTTGTGCAGGCGATCGCCGTCTGCGGTCTGACCGCCCTCCAGGCGATGAGCCTGTCAACTGCGAACCACGTTTCACACCATGGCGCGGAACTCTCCGGCAGCGGGATCCGACAGTAACCCCCTGGAGCTCCGACGCTGCCGCAGGTCACCCCAGAGCCTTGAACACCAGGAGCCCAGCCAACGCCATGGTGGCTGGGCTCCTGGTGTTCGGATTGGACACGAGCGGTCAGGGCGCGGTGGTGAACATGCCATCGGGACCGAAGGAAATGGGTTCAAGATCAGATACCTGCTCCACAACGCCGGTTGCCAGCAGGTCATCAACAACTGGTTCGGACGCGAGAAACGTGGTCAGGTACTTGGTCGACTCGATCCGGAGGATACGAGCGCGTCCTTCCTCAACCTTGATCGCCGATGCGATCGCGAGTTGCAGGGCCTGCCGGTCCGACTCGACCGTGATCGGTACACGCGCCCCCTGCGGTGACTTGGCGGTGATCATGTTCATGTAGGTCGGGATCGGATCGATGCCATCAACGAGGCGCTGGAGCGTGAAATCGAACATGCCGATGCCTGTCGCGTTCCCGTCAGTGTCCTGAGTAAGGCCACGCACGATGTAGCGCTGGATTTTGGGGACGACGGAACTGAAGTCGATCACACCTGCCACATCGCGGTTGATGACATTCGGATCGGCTCCATCACCACTGATGTCCTTCCCGATCCGGTCGACAATCAGCACGTCGAGGGTCGGTACCTGAGGCAGGCGGGCGAGTCGCTCCCGGGCGATCTCCAGCAACTCTGCTTCGCGCTCGAACATTCCATTGCGAGGGACGGCCTCAATGATGCTCAGTTTGCTCAGGCCATTTTCGACAAGGGCGATGCCGAACGGAATATTTACTTTCTCCAGGCTGAGCGACGCAACGCGAGGAATCAGGTCGCCGAAGGTGCCAATGCCCTGCGAGTGGAACCAGTTGGCCCCCTTTTGCTTCCCGAGCCCAATGGCGATCATCTTGGCCAGGCCACTCTCGACGGGGCCACGGAAATCGGTGTGGGGCTTGACTCGACCAACCGGGATGACGACATCCGCTTCATCGTGAGCGATACGATCGAAGTAGACCGGCACCCCGTCGGCCAGGGTGCCGACCAGCACCGTCTCCATGGACGCCCGGACGGGGCACCCCATGGCATCCTCGGTCACGCCGTAATGCTCGATCAGGGCCAACTGGCCCTCGGCCGTGGCCCCGCCATGACTTCCCATCGCCGGAATGATGAATGGCACACCCCCCAGCGCCTTCACCTGGTCGACCGCAGCCTTCAGGACTTCGGCAATCCGGTCGATGCCGCGGCTGCCAGCGGTCAGGACCACGCGATCGCCCGGCTTGATGGATGCGACGATCTCGGACCGCTGGAACTGGGCGGCCACCGCGTCAGGAATCGACGCGATGGTTTCCTCATTCAGTTGCTGCCGAAACCTTGCCCAGCGAGGCAGGGCGCTATGTGAAAAGACATCAAGCGGAGATTCGGTCTGCACGGACGCCATAGTGGTGCTCCCCTGGCATGGGCCGGTGTTCGTCGCCGTCATTCTACGGCCGTTCGGATGCGCGTGGGAGAAGCGAGGCAGATTCGGCGACACCTACCAGCCGAATCACCGGCAGATGACCACCGACAGGTGCAGGCTGGTCGACGTCAAGATGGCACCCCCAGAATCCGTCGTCAAATCCGGTCTGGAACGCCTCAACCCGTTGCTCGCGCGTGCCGTGAGCGTCCCAGTCGTCCCAATTGGTGCCCGGCCGATCGCCGGCAGAGGCAGTGACCTGAATGGCGGAATCGATCTGGGGCCAACCCACATCCCCGTTTGCCAGGGCATCCTGAGCATAGACGCCAGCCAGGCAGTCGGCCTGGAGTTCCACCTCGATCGGATACATCCCGCTGTCGAGTTCCGGATCGGACGAGATATCGATGCCGAGCAGCGACTGGATATGGTGCGCCCACTCGTGTGAGACCACCATGGTGATGGCATAGGCACCGGCCTGGGCAACGACTTCAGCCTCGAAGGCGGGATCATAATAGATGGTTACATCAGAAGTGCAGTAATAGATCGAGCGCAGGGAAATGTTGGTCTCCAGGCCACACCCAGTGGAGTACGGCTGCTCGGTGACCGGGACAATCGTCGCCGGTTCGTAATTCCAGCCCGCGGAGGCAAACACATCGGCCCAGAACCGATCAATGCGCAGCCATGAAGCACGCCGGAGATCGCTGCTGGTCGCAGGTGTTGCCTCCAGCATGGCCTGCGTCCGCTCTATCTCGGACATGGTGAGATCGGGGAACCATCGCCAGCGGATACCATCGGCAACGAGTGTCCAGACGGCGTCGACTGTGGACTCGACACCCCCAGTCATCACCACCTGGCGGACACGGACTGTGGCGGCCTCCTGATAGGTCATACCCGTGAGGGGCGAGGTCCAGGGGCCGATGTCGACTGCCTCGATCACGGGGTCATCGACTGGTTCTGGCAGTCCGCCCTGATCAAGCCAGATGAAGAATGCCTGGCGAGAGAAGATGTTCCGCGCGTCGGGATGCATGCGGTCGTACAGATCGAAGCTCTCGCCGCGCTCCACAGTGCGCGACAGCTCGATGGCGGCGGAGGTTGCGCTTGCGATCCGGTCATCATCGGCAGGTTGCGCGACAGCGGTGAGAGGGTAGAGCAGGACAACGAGGAGCACAAAAGGAGACAGGAACCAGGACAGCACATGGCAGGACCTGGTTATGTCAGGCAGGAGGAGGGCGCTGGCCTCAGAACCAGGGTGCACCGGGGCACTCTCCGACGTCATGGTGCGATGATCGCCGGGGGAAAGCGCCGTAGCCGCATCGATGTATCGTCTCCTGCAGTGAGCCAAGCCCGAACGAGCCGCTGGGTTTACGGCAGGAACCGTACCATTGAGCGGTTGACTCACGTCGACCGGACGGACTATAACGATACCCAGTATCAATTAGCGTGTTCTGGAGTTCACCATGTCCCGTTCCCTCTCTCGCCGCCATTTCCTGCTCGGTACGACCGCGCTTGCGACCCTCGCCCTGGCCCGACCGGTGGCAGGGCAGGAGGAGACGCCCCCGAACGTGGTGGCGACCTTCAGCATCCTCGGTGACTGGGCGCAACGGGTAGCTGGAGACGTCCTGACGGTGACGACGATCGTTCCCGCTGGCGGCGACACCCACACCTTCGATCCGGCACCGGACCAGGTGCGGGCGATCGCGGATGCCGATGTCATCATCGAGATTGGTCCCGGATTCGAGACGTGGCTGGAAGGAATGATCGCGTCGTCTGGCACGGATGCTACGCGGGTTGTGGTCAGTGACGGGGTTGAGGTGCTGGAACTCGATGAGGAGGACGCGCACGTTCACGATGATGGACACGACCATAGCGACGATGATCCCCACATCTGGGGTGACGTGCAGAACGCGATCAAGGCGGTCCAGCAGATCGCCACTGCACTGAGCGAGGCCGACCCGGCCAATGCCGCCACCTATCAAGCCAACGCCGACGCCTACATTGAAGAACTGACTGCTCTTGACGAAGAAATTCGCACCGAGACCTCGACGATCCCGGCGGACCAACGGAAGCTGGTCACCACACATGACACGCTTGGCTATTATGCGCGCGCTTATGATTTCGACATCGTCGGCACGGCGCTGGGCTCGATCTCGACCGAGGGAGGTGATCCTTCGGCGCGCGACATTGCCCAACTCGTGAACGATATCAAGGCGACTGGCGTGCCAGCGATCTTCGCCGACAACGTTTCCAACAATTCGCTGATGGAATCGATCGCGGCCGAGGCGGGGGTAGAACTCGCTCCACCCCTCTATACCGACGCACTGGGCCAGCCCGGTTCCGACGGTGCGACGTATATCGACATGATGAAGACCAACACGCAGGTGATCGTCGACGCTCTTGGCTGACGCGCCCGCCCCTCCGGCGCAGTTTGTACGGGGAAAGGTTTGGGTCAGAACGCAGCCTCGCGGGCATGCGCCGAGACCGGATACGCGTTCTGGTTGACCTGCGTGGCCTGGTGGATCACGATAGGCGGGTCCTACCCAGATGGGGTGCGACCACGACCGGTTAGCGGAGTACCTTTCCCCCGATGTATATCGACAACCTGCAATTCCGCCAGGACATCATGGCGATTCAACCGATCACCGTGCCCGTCACCGGAACCGCCTACGTTCCCGGCTCGAAGAGCATCACCAACCGGGCCTTACTGGTTGCAGCCCTGGCTGACGGCCCCTCGGTGCTGACAGGCGCGCTGTTCAGCGACGACACGCGGTATATGGCCGGGGCGCTCAACCAGCTTGGGATCGCGGTGACGTCCGACGAGCAGGCGGAAACCTTCACGATCGAAGGGGGCGGGGGAACGTTTCCGGCGAATTCTGGCCTGCTGTTCGTCGGCAACTCCGGCACAACCGCGAGATTCCTGACTGCCGCCCTCACCCTGGGGCACGGTGAGTTCGTAGTCGATGGCGTGCCGCGCATGCGGGAGCGGCCGATCGACCCGTTGATCGATGCCCTGAACCAGCTTGGCGGCAACGTGCGGAGCCAGGAAGAGACGGGATGCCCGCCGGTGGTAGTGACCGCGAATGGTCTGCCCGGTGGCACGTGCCGATTGGCCGGCAACAAGAGTAGCCAGTATTTCACCGGGCTGCTGATTGCCGCACCGTATGCAGAACAGGGCGTGACGATCGAGGTGGACGGCGAACTGGTCTCCCGGCCGTATATCGAGATCACGGCCGACGTGATGGACGCGTTCGGAGTGGAAGCCGAGATCGACACCGACTCGTGGCAGAAGTTCCGCGTGGCTCCCGGCCAGCGTTACGAGGGTGGCCACTATGTCGTTGAGCCGGACGCATCAAATGCCTCCTACTTCTTTGCCCTGGCCGCCGCGACCGGCGGTGACATCACGGTCGAAGGTCTGGGTGACACCTCGCTGCAAGGTGACCTCGATTTTGTGGAGGTGCTGGAACAGATGGGGGCGGCGGTCACGATGACCGAGACCTACACGCGAGTGAAGGGTCCGGAAGGCGGTCGGCTGCGGGGAGGGGAATTCGACTTCAGCGAGATTTCCGACACCTCCCAGACACTGGCGGCGATTGCCCCATTCGCCGATGGGCCGGTGACGGTACGGGGCGTGGCCCACAACCGCATCAAGGAAACCGATCGCGTTTCGGCGGTGGCGACCGAACTCCGGAAGCTGGGCCAGGTGGTGGATGAATTCGAGGATGGTTTCACTGTCCATCCGCAGCCGATCACGCCGGCCGAAATCGAGACCTACGATGACCATCGGATGGCGATGAGCTTTGCGATTACCGGCTTGCGCGCAAACGGGGTGACGATCCTCGACCCGGGCTGCGTGGCAAAGACGTTCCCAAGCTATTTCCAGCGGCTCGAGCATCTGGTCAACGAGTTCCGGTAGCGAGGGAAGACCGGCAGTTGGCACATACGGAGTGGTGGTCCCGCTTCCGGGACCACCACTCACTGGCGCCGTGCGAAACGGCACCAGCAGTCGTTTGCGGGTGACGTCGGTGGCACCCGCAAACGCCTGTGGCACATCACCATCTGGCCCGAAAGGCCACTTCCTCATTGGATTGTGTTTGGGGGAAAGGTTGGGGGTGGACGGTTCCGGAAGAGCGTTTCCGCATCCCGTGGCAGCAGGATGTGGATTGCCTTCCGGAACCAATGAGCGTCTCCCAGCGAACGATCATGTGCACCCGTTCGGACCACTCATATCCACTGCTGCAACTTTAGCGCGCCAGAATCGCCAAAACCGGAAGTTCACATGCAATCCCAATGCGGTATACGACGGGCAGGCGTGCCACAATTGGACATCACCCGTCTTGCTGGCCTGCGTTAACATGGGTCGAATATTCCGAATTGCGACCGATAACCGTGAACTCCATGACGCTGGACTGCCCGTCCCGTTCCCATGTTTTCGTCGATGACCAATGCCATACGCTGCCACCGGAGGGGAGCCGGACCATGACGCGCAGACAGCGTTCGCCATTTGGGGAACTGGTCTTCGCCCACCGCACTGCACGCAATCTCACCCGCGAAGCCATGGCCACAGACCTGGCTGAGGCCAGTGCCCGCTCTGGATTGAGCGGCACTGTTTCGGAGCGAACGCTTGCCAACGTCGAACGCCAATACGGTCCCAACGATCCATGGTCGTCGATCCAGCAGGCCACCGTGGACATCCTGGCCGAGTATTTCGGATACGAGGAAGGCTCAGCCGAATGGAGCCAGTTCCAGGCGGCGGCCCACACGACCCGAACGATTGCGTCCGCGACCAGGCGTGAGATCGAGACCCAAACGTTCGTGGGCGCCGGACGCGAATCACAGCTGGCCCGGATCGACCACGCCCTGAACGACGTCGCGCGCGGTCATAACGGCGTGCTGCTGCTGGCGGCAGAAGGAGGCGCAGGCAAAACGACGCTCCTGCTGCATGCCTGCCGCCGTGCGGTAGAGAGGCATGCGAACCTCGCGGTGCTGTGGGGCGAATGCACCACCCAGCACCTGCCCTTTGAGCCGTTCACGACGATGACCAGCGCGAGCCTCACGCTGCAGGAACACGCCAGCTCGGAGCACGTTGTCTCGGCCCTGAACCAGCTTCGGCTACGCGAGCGCCTGCCAGTTGCCCTGGGCAATCTCGCCAGCGAGGGGCAGGTGTTCATCGATCGCTTCGTTCCGATCGACAACATTGATTTCGACAAGCTCCCCACACCACTGGCGACAACGCTGTCCGGGCGGGAATCAGCCGGCCGAATCCCCACCGATGAGCAGGATTTCCTCGACCAGTCCTGGAAGGCCCTGACCAGCTATGCACGGTCCGGTCCAACGGTCCTGGTCCTCGACAACCTTCACCTCGCGACGGAGGAAACCGTTTCGCTGCTGCTCGACATCGTGCGGCGCCTGAGAGGGTCGTTCACTCCGGTCCTGATTTTGGGCTCTTACCGGCCATTCGACCTGATGCCAACTGACGAAGCACCGGCACCACCGTTCGCCCAGGCACTTCCGGAAATCGGCCGCCTGTTCTACGCGCCGGTGGTTAACCTGGAAACGGCGATCGGCGGCAAAGCCGGACGCGCGTATGTCGAAGCACTCCTCGCCTCGCGAGTTCAGGATGCCCCGGAGTCCCTGGCGGACGACGTGATGTCGCTGACCGACGGGCTTCCCCTCTTCGTGGAAGCGGTGCTGCGCTGGTATCAGCAGGGAGAGGAGAGAGAAGAGGTAACGCCGGCCGCCCCCCTGCTATGGAACGAGTTGAAAGCAACGTTGCCATCCGAAATCGGGGGCGTGTTCAACGACCTCTTCATGCGACTTCCGGAGCGCCATCGAGTGATGTTGCAGGCGGCCAGCGTGCAGGGAGCGACGTTCTCGGCCGATGTCCTGCAACGGGTGCTGGCAATGGCGCGTTCGACGCTCATCGAGGAACTCGTCGACTATCTGGGGAAAGGCGCCAACCTGGTCGAAACGGCCGGCTCGCGCATTATTTCGAACCAGAAGTCGTACGACTACCGATTCTTCCATTCCCAGATGGCGGATTTCATCTATCGCCAGATCGACGCGGAGACGCTGCGCGACCTGCATCGGGCCACCGCCATCGCAATGATCGACCTGTGGGGTGTCGACACGCACAACGGCGCGCAATTAATCGCCCGGCACCTGGAGCATGGGGGCCAGCCCGTCGAGGCGGGGCGATGGTACCTGCGGGCGGGCGATTTCCACCTCTTCCGGCACGAACACCGTCAATCAGCCCCGTTTTTCCAACGCGTGGTGGACCTCGGCATCGTCGATGACGACCCGTTCGTGGTTGCCCAGGCGCAGGTTGGACTGGGCAATTGCGCTCGTGGGCTGGGAAACCTGCCGATGGCGGAGCGGCTTCTGACAGAGGCGCGTGAGACGGCGCGCGAGCACGACGCGCCACTGGCAGAGGCAAACGCGCTCACCTCGCACGGGATGGTGGAATTCGACCTTGGAAACATGGAAGGGGCCGCCACCAGAATCCGCGCAGCAATATCGATCCTGCGGCACCTTGATGACCACGTGGAGGTCTGCCGCGCGACTGCTTTGCTGAGCCATGCCGTGCTCGCCCAGGGGCTGTTGGATGCGGCACGCGAAACCTCTGATGACGCCACGCGGATGGCTGCCGCACTTGGCCATGACGGGCTCTACGTGCAGGCGCTCGTCGCGAAGATGGAATACCTGCTCGCGATGGGGAAGACACAGGAAGCGATCGACGTGGCCCGGCGTGGCTACGAGATTGCGGACGATCTGGGCGACAGCCATCGGATGGCGCTCTGTTCGATTAATCTCGCGATGGGACTGCTCGAGATCGGTCGGCCGGACGAAGCGCAGCGAGCAATCGATCGCCTCTTCACGCTTCGCCAGGTGATCAATGGACGGATGCTTGGAAGCGGCCTGTTCGTCCGCGGCCTGATCCAGCTCGACGACGGCCAGTTCGAGGAGGCCGAGCAATCCATTCGCGACTCCCTGGCGATGCGCCGACGTCATCACCAGCATGCGCTGGCGATCGAAAACCTTGTGGCCCTGTTGCAGATCGCCACCGGGCGACGTGACGACGAAACGGTGGCCCGTCTGGCCGAGGAGGTGCGGGCGGCACTTGGGGACCGGGGGCCGGACGGAATCGATGAGCCATTCGCCCTCTTCCTGGCGCTCATTGACGCTGGAGAGCTTCTGGAAGATGGCGAGATGGTTGCGGAATCAGTCGAGCAGGGCCAGGCTGTGCTTCTCGAACGGGCCAGCCGAATTGCCGACGAGGAGGAAAGGCGTCAATACCTGTCAGGGCGTGGGTCACATCGGCGACTCATGTCATACTACCCACGTTCTACAAGCTACTTACCAAATTGCTAAGTCTTGTCCTACATTTGTATCAAGGTCTGAGGCCGAGAGGGAATGATGCAGCAATTCCTCCCGCGTATTCTGGACACAATTGGACGTCACCCTGGGCGGAGTTGTGATGTCGGATGAAGCACGCTCGCCGTTCGGTGACATGGTGCGCACAGAGCGTCGGGCGCGGAAGTGGACCCAGGCCCGCCTGGCCTCCGAGGCAACCGCGCACCTGCCGAAATCGGAGCGCCAGCGCAAACTGACCGAGCGATCGATCAGTGCATTCGAGCAAAAGCGGTCGTCGCCTCACGAGTGGATCAGCCCTCGGCCCTCGAATGTCGAGGCAATTGCCGCTGCATTCGGGTTTGCGCGCGGCACCACTCTGCACCAGCAGCTCGTGGAAGCCGCCGCCCGGACTCGTGAGCGTGCCCGATCCGGAGAGGAGGCCAGCACCCCTATCTCCGACCGTTCCAGGTTTGTGGAGGCCGGTCGGGAGGAATATCTGGATCTGATCTCCGCTCGCGTTGCACGAGCCATAAACGGGGATGCACAGGCACTGGCGATCATGGCTGACTCCGGTGCCGGAAAGACCTGGGTGCTGGTCGAGGCGTGCCGACGGGCTGTCAGCGCCTACCCCGAGCTCGCCGTGCTCTGGAGCAGCAGTTCGATCCGGCTGGGAACCCCGGAACCCTACCAGCCGTTCCGCCAACTCCTGGGGGCAATGATCGGGGGAGATCGTGCTCCCTCCCCGAACTACCCCATCTCACGCGAAAACCGGCGGCGGCTGGCAGCGCGGATTCCCAAAGCGATCGACGTGCTGGACAGGAATGGCCGGGATCTGATGCACCGCCTGCTTCCTGCCACCGTGTTTGCCAACGATGCGCTGGAGGCCAGCCCTGACCTGGCTCCCGTCGTGTTGTCACTCATGAATCACCCTGCCGGGCAGCATGGAGTACCGGCAGATGAAAGCCTGCTCCGAGTTCTCCTCGACTACGCCCAAACCGGTCCACTGATCATGGTGGTGGACGACCTGCACGCGGCTGACGAGAACGCAATCCGCATCCTCGCGTCCCTCACCCAGCGCATGAAGGATTCCGGCCTTCCGCTCATGGTGATCGGCACGTATCGCCCAACATTCGATCACCAGCCCGTAGCCAATCGTCTGGCGCCGTTCCAGCTGGCGATGGAACGGGCGTATCCCGACTCCGTGATCGACATGACGGACGCCGTGCAGCCCGCCTCCAGCCAGCGATTCATCACCGCATTGGCAGACTCCATGGGGCTGTCCCTGTCCGCAGACGAGGTTCGCGAAATCCAGGAGCAAACACTTGGGCTCCCGATCTTCGTCGATGGCCTGCTTCACTTACGGAATGCGCGCGAGCACGGAGTGTCGCCCGAGCACGTGTCGTCCCTGACTTCGCACGCGAGGATTCTGGACGCCGAGATCGAGTTGCTGACTTCTGAAACTCGGGATGCGTTGCTGGCGGCCAGCGTCCAGGGCGACACCTTCTCCCTCGACCTTCTCAGCAAGGTAGTGGGGATGCCGGCGGACCAGCTGGAGTCACTACTGAACGCGACACCCTTCTGGCGGCGGGGGCTGGTACACCCAGCCACCGAATTGAGTGGGCCGGATCTAGGCACACGGGAGTATCGGTTCGCCCACGCCCTGATGCGCGACCATCTTTACCAGAACATCCTGTCGGATATCGAGCGGGCTCATCTGCATCGCCTGACCGCGGATGCCCTCGCCTCCCTCGAAGAGGACATGACGGGTGACCTGAATGGCCTGATCGCCCATCACCTGGAGCAGGCGGGAGAGTCGATACCTGCCGCCGAAGCGTGGCTCGCGACCGGCTATCGGCTTGTAGATCACGACGAATTCGAAGCTGCGCATTTCGCATTCCAGCGAGTTCGGGTGCAGAACATCCGACTGGCGGCGCCACGCCTGGAAGCCGAGGCCCTGATGGGCCTCAGCATCTGCGATCGAGCCCTCGACAGGCATGACGACGCGAAGACCTGGATCGAGCATGGGCTCGAGTTCGCCTCGCGCAGGGCGATTCCCGACATCGAAGCCAGGCTGTTGTCGCAGCTGGGAATGCTCGCCTACGATGCCGGAGATGTCGATCGAGGCACCGCGCTGGTGACCAGAGCAATTGCCATCCACGAACGCCTGGGAGATTCGGCGGAAGCTGCACGTTCGCTGGCTCGCCTTAGCCATAACCTGCATGGCCTGGGACATTATGACGAGGCGATATCGGTCGCCCAGCGCTGCATCGAAGTCGCAACGTCAATTGGGAACCAGCACATGATCAATGCCGGCCAGATCGCCCTGGCGAACTGCTGGCTCGATCTCGGCAAGTACGAGGAGGCGATCGCCCTGCATCGCTCTACGCTGAGGGCCTGCAACGAACTCGGTGACATCCATCGGAGCAACATCTGCCTGATCAACCTGTCGCTATGTGAAATCGAGCGGGGAGACTGGCAGGCGGCCCTGAGAGAACAGGCCCCCTTCACCGACCGCACCCGCCCGGTCGTGCCCAGGTTCATGAGCACTGTTGCGTTCCAGTGGGGCCTGATCGCCGAGGGTCTGGGCGACCTGGAAGATGCCGAACGACAGTTCCGGACCTCCCTGGATGTGCGGGAGCACAATGGACAGAGTGCGTATGCAATCGATTCGCTCGCCGGGCTACTGCGAATCGCAACGAGGCAGAAGGATCAGCTTGAGATCAAGCGACTGCTGGCCGAGATCGATGACCGCATCGAACGGCGGGGACTCGATGGTGTCGAGCATGTGGCGCGAGTCTGCCTGGCCATGATGCAGGGTGGCTGGGCAACCGGGAACCAATCGATTGTCTCGAAGTACGCCGCGACCGGTCTCGATTACCTGGAATACCGAGCTGATCTCCTCGCGAACCCCGCAGACAAGCAGAGATACCTCGAGGTCGTGCCGACCCATCGGGAATTGCTCACGCTGGTGGCTTCGCTGCCGGATGACAACGATGCAGGCAGTCGGCTGTCGATGACTGGTGAATAGGCGGAGGCTGGTGCGTCTGGGTGGGGGGACGCTCCGTGGATGTTCCGGACCACGGAATTGGCACACTGGCAGGTGTCTACCGCCCCCGTGATCCGGAACATACAGCGTCTCCCAGCGGACAGATTCAATTTCCATCCGGACGCTGACTCCACGATACAAATTCTGCCCTGCTGCCCCGCAACGCAACACGACGTTTTCCCGACGTTTGACCCGCGGTTTTGCCCTGGCTGGCGTTTTCATTCGACGCTGATTTCGCGCATAATGGCTCAACTGGGACAACAGTTTTGCCAACACCATTTTCGCGTGACCAGAGAGGCAATCGCCGGTGGTTTCACGGGAGCGCTCCCCTTTCGGGATGCTTGTTCGCCACCATCGCGAACGGCTGGGTCTTACCCAGCAGGAGCTTGCGGACAGCCTGCACGCCGACCCGGCTGCCGAGGGCCATTTCACGGTGCGCACCATTCAGGAGTGGGAGCGAAGCTATCCGCCTGGCATGAAATGGCGGACGCCTCATCCGGCGAATCTCCGCACACTCGCTCGTCTGCTGAGGATTCCGCAGGGTTCGGACAGTTGGCTCGAATTGCAAGCGGCTGCTCGGCAGCGCAACCCGGTCGAGCCGACGCCTTCCCACGTTCCGGCACCAATCACGACAGACGAGGACGTTTTCGTAAGCGCGGGACGCGAAGGGTTTCTCGAGCAACTCGGCACCCTGATCGAACGGGCGACGCAGGGGATGTCGGGAGTCGCTTTTGTCGAGGGTGAACTTGGCCATGGAAAGTCGTGGCTGGTGGCGCAGGCAATTCGGGATGCACCAAAGACTCATCCCGAACTTGTAGCGCTCTGGGGTGATTCACCCCTGCTCGGTGATCCAGGTCATGCCATCCGCCAGATTCTCCTCCAGATCAGTGGAAGCCAGGATGCCGTGGACCGGCGGCACCTGCGCTCCGACAGGAACTGGCATCGACGACGAAGTCGGCTCGAGGCAGGGGTCGAAACCCTGCTCGCCAATCGCGAAGGGATTCTGGGACGGTACCTGCCAACGTCGCGTCTGGAGCAGTTGGGTACCGAGATCACCCTGCCCGAGACAACTCGCTCGCAGATTCGCGATGTGCTGTCGGCGGGGCATCCGGGGCCCGGGGCCACCGGCCCGAGCGAGACATTCGTACGCATCATCGAGGAGTACTCCCGTCGCCCACTGGTGATCGTATTGGACGATATGCACTGGGCGGATACCGGCACTGCCTCTGCCCTGCATCATCTGGTGCGCTGGCTCTCCGATGCCCGATGCTCGCTAGCGGTCGTAGGCGCCTTCCGGCGATCGGAACTGACAGACCCGGACTCGGCATTTCCAACGGCCATGGGACGAGTGGTAAGTGAATCCAGCCGGCACCTACCGCTGATTCGCATTGATCTGGCGAGCACTGTGGGCGGACCGGCGGGACGAGCGTTCGTGGCGGCATTCGTCGCGCAGCGCGTGCACGGTGCCCCGTCCGACCTGGAGGAATCCCTGTTCAACACCACCGCCGGTTTGCCATTACTGGTTTCGCGCATGCTGGACTGGTATCAGGACACAGGCGCAATCGAAGCGAGGAATGATGGTGCTGGCCTTGCGTGGCGACACGAGCCAGCCGTGCTGCCAGCCGATGTGAGCGCCATCATGGAAGCCATGCTGGATCGCATCCCCCCGGATCTCCGGATGATCCTCGACATTGCTGCCATCCAGGGCACCGAATTCTCCGTCAATATCCTCCAGACGATGACACGACGCCCGGCAGCGGAACTCGTCCGGCTCCTTGATTCGCAACTGGTGGATCGCCATCGCCTTGTGACTCGGGGTGATGAGGCTATCACAGCCAGTGTTCGTGACCAGACGTACTCGTTCGTTCATGCGTTGTTCCGCGACGAGGTCTACCGTCGACTCTCGTCCTTCGAACGCACCCACCTCCACCTGGCCACGGCAGCGGCGATGGAACGGCGTTGGGGCGAGGGGCCACATGATGCCTGCGCGCGAATTGCCCGCCAGTACCAACTGGCCGGAGATTCCGTGCAGGCAGGCATGTGGATGATGCGGTGGGGGGATTACTGGCTGGAACGCCATTTCCTGGAGCCTGCGAAGGAGGCGTATACCGCCGTTCAGGCGCTGGAACTGGAGGAGCACGCGCCGCACCTCCATGCCCAATCGCTGGTTGGGCTGGGGAATTGCGCCCGGGGAGAGGGGCACGCCGATCAGGCCCGAGAATTCCTCGTGCGAGCCCAGGAGATCGCGGAACGAGAACATCTCCAGGAGGTGCTTGCCGCCGCCCTGATGTCTGAAGCCATGCTCGATTTTTACACGGGGCGAATGCAGCGAGGTACCGACCTGCTGGTGCAGGCGATCGAGCTGCTGGATGCGACCGGTGACCGAGCAGAGTCGGCGCGGGCACTGACATTGCTCAGCCACACCCTGCATGGAATGGGTCGTCTCGAGGACGCAGCGGCACAGGCTCAGAAAGCGCTTGACGTCGCGCAGGAGTTGGGACATGACTTTCTCGAAACCGGTGCCCTGATTGCGCTCGGGAACTGCTGGCTGGATACCGGGCTCTACGACGAGGCGCTGGCTCTTTACCAGCGCTGCCTGGAGATCTGTCAGCGGCAGAAGATCGTCCACCGGGCAGCCATCTGCTGGCTGAACATTGCTCTTTGCGCGATTGAAGCCGAGCGATGGGATCAGGGACGGGAGGCGCTCTCCCATGTGTTCGCGAACGCCGACAGGCTGAGTCTCCGGATTGTGGGAGCGGCTCACTTCAACCTGGCGCTGATCGCCGAACTGACAGGGGGCCTTGATGACGCGGCCGATCAGTACGCCACGTCCCTGAAAATGCGGGAGGACGCCGACCAGCTAGCGCTCCAGGTTGACAGCCGCGCCGGGCTGGTGCGGATCGCGCTGGCCAGGAACGACCTGGTCACCGTGGAGCATCACCTCGCGTTGATTGACGACTACGTGACGAACTCGGGCGTGGACGGCATCGAGCACACCGGTTGGCTGTTCGTCACACTCCACGACGCATACAAAACGCTCGGACATTCCACCCAGCAGCAGCTGATGCTTGCCAAGGGACTCGAACTGCTGGACCTGCGCGCCTCGAACCTGCAGGATCCCGATCACCGGCGAGCCTTCCTGACTCGCGTGACCTCGCACCGAGCGCTCCGCGACCGGGCTCGAGCGTAACGACGAAACCGGTCCATGCCACTCCCCCGCCGGGGAATCGCAAGGACCGGAAACTCTCACGCTTATCGCCTGCTGAGTAGCAGACCAGCCCTAGAGACGCTGGTACTCCTCAAGATCGAGGACAAAGACCGTTGCCGCAGCCGGCTGGGACGCACCGGAATCGACCGGCGCGGCCCCTGAACGCGCGTTGGCACGAATCAGGTCCAGCACACGATCCACCTGATCCTCGTCGGCGCCGATCATCAGAGTGGTATTGCCACGGCGCAGGAATCCACC
>JAEZJB010000088.1 GCA_023415845.1 Chloroflexota bacterium
CCCCCCAAACCCCCGCGCCGGGGGCCGCCCCCCCACCCCCCCCCCGCTTCTCTCCGCGACGATTGCGCGAAGTGAGTGACTAGCCCTGGGACTGCAGGGCTTCCTGGAACTCGTTCCGGATCTGGTCGCCGCCCTGGCTCCGCCACTGGTCGATGGCTGCCTGGAGATCGTCGATCGAACCGCGACCAGTCACGATCGGCGTGATCAGGTCCATCCCGAGCTGGTTCAGGATTGGTCCCTGGTCGATGTTCGTCTGCGAGTAGAGCACCAGCGTCGGGTCCTCGATTCCAACTTCCACTGACTGCCGCAACACGTCCTGCACCTGCAGGCCAAGCTCCGGATCGTCTGGATAGAACAGAACCTCGGTCCCGGACATCAGGTAGACGAGGTCGGACCGCTCTTCGCGCTGCTTGTCGTTCACCACCGGTGCGCCCGCATCGTTGTATTCCCAGTGGACACCCTCGATTCCGCTGCCAAGGAAGAGCGCTTCCTCGGAACCAAACGGTGCCGCGAGATAGTCGAGGATGTGTAGCAGTTCGAGCACGCGCTCTTCGTCACCACCCAGCGAGGCCGGAATCCCGACCATGCCGAACGTACCTGTTCCGTTGAAGGTGACGCCCGGTCCGCCGTCGACGGCCACGATTGGCACGTTCGTGATGCGGGCGTCAGGGTTGGCCTGCCGTTGCCGATAGCCCACGTTGCCGATCCCGAAGAACGACGTCGTGCCTTCATAGTGAAGGCCGACGTCACCCGCAATAAAGGCATTCTGCGAGTCCGAGAAGGTCATCGACGCGGCATCGGGATGGTACGCGCCGTCCTGGTACATGCGGATCTGCATCTCCAGGGCCTGGCGGTACTCGTCGGTCTCGATCACGTAGGTCAGCGTACCGTCGTCGTTGAGCCGCCAGTTGTTCGGCGCCTTCACCGCCTGCTGCGTGATGCGATTGTCGAACACCCACCAACCGCCATTGAACCGGCCCTGACCCCAGGTGTTGGCTGAGCCATCGCCGTCGGGATCATCATTGGTGAAGGCCGCCAGCATCTGCATCAACTGTTCGGGATCGGATGGTTCGATCCCGACCGCTTCCGCCCAGTCGACGCGGTAGAACGGCTGGCCTGCGGCACGCCCGGCCGGTCGCGGAACGCCGAGGATCTTGCCCTGAAATTTGAGGTTGTCCCACAGGTATTGCGGGAAGTTCTTGAGGTTCTGGAACTGCTGGAGTGCGTCCCCGGTCACATACGGTGTGAGATCGAGAAACGCTCCCTGGGCCATTGCCTGGTACTGCTGTGCCGCGTTCTGGCCCGGATTGATGTAGAAGAGGTCGGGGATATCGCCCCCGGCCAGGTACACGGCAGACTTTTCGCCATAGTTGGGCTGGGGAGTCATGTCGATTTCCCACGTTACCCCCAGCCGGCGTTCGAGTTCCTGCCAGTACTGGTTCTGGTCGCGCGGCGTCGGCGGCGGGGAGTAGGAAATGGTGAAGGCGCGAACCGTTCCACCCTTGCCGGGCACGCCATCGTAGGTAACCTTCGGCTCCGGGAACTTCAGGTAGACATCGGGCACGCCTTCCAGGCCAGACTGCACAACCTCGGCAGTCGGGCTGGCGGCTGGCGACGCGTCCTGCGCAAACGTGATGCGCGGGAGCATCGTCGCCGCGACGGCGGCACCGGCGCCCGCCTTGAGAGCGGTGCGGCGACTGGTGGCTGATTTGAGAATGCGTTCCTTGTACGATTCGGTCACGATGATTCCTCCCGGGAGTCGTCGATAACGGGGGCGGATGTTGCAGCATCCGCTCCCCTCGGGGAACAGTGATCACTCGTGGCTTCGGGCCAGTACACCTCCTTCGGCGTGGGCGCGGGCGATCGATCACCCCTTGATCGATCCGGTCAGCACACCCTTCGTGAAGTACTTCTGCAGGAATGGGTAGACGAGCAGGATCGGCACGGTCGCCACGACCACGATTGCCATCTTGATCGTTTCGGCGGGTGGCGGCGCTGCCCCTGATTGCAACCCTTCGGCGCTCGCCAGGTTGGTGCCCATCAGCACGTATTGGCGCAGCACGTTCTGGATGGGCCACTTGCTCGTGTCGTTCAGGTAGATGATCGCGTTGAAGAACATGTTCCAGATCGCCACACCGTAGAACAGCGCCACCACGGCCAGCACGGCTTTCGAGAGCGGAAGCACGATCTGGTAGAAAATCTGCAGGTCGTTGGCACCATCGGTGCGGGCAGCATCGAGCAGTTCGCTTGGGATGTTCATGAAGAAGTTGCGGACGATGATCAGGTTCCAGGCGCTGATCAGCCCGGGCACGATCAGCGCCGCGTACGTGTTGATCAGGCCAAGTTCCTTCACCAGCAGGTAACTCGGGATCATCCCCGGGCTGAAGATCATTGCCCCCAGCACGATGTACAGCACCGGTTTCGAGCCCAGCACCGACGTGCGAGAGAGTCCGTAGGCCATGGTGGTGGTGAACAGCATCTGGGCGGCGGTGCCGAACAGGGTCAACCCGAGGCTCACCTGTAGCGCACGCTGAACCACCCCGCCGCTGAGAATCGCCCGGTAGGCGTCCAGTGTCGGATTCTGCGGCCAGAGGATCAGCCCACCCCGTGCCGCGTCTTCGGCCGAGGTGAGGCTGACCGACAGCACGTAGACCATCGGAAACAGCATCACGATCACGATGGCGATCAGGGTCAGGGCCTTGCCCAGCTTCATCAGCGGGCCAGGCTCCTCCATCCAGATCGGCCGCTCGTTCGCAACGCGTTGGCGCCGGAACCAGCCCCGTAATCCGGTTGCCACCGGTGGCGTCATCTGCGTCGAGATCGACTTCGTCGCTTCTGCCATCAGAGCAATCCTTCCTCACCAAAGCGCTTCGCCAGCCAGTTGGCGAACAGGATCAGGACGGCGGCGACGACGC
Source organism: Chloroflexota bacterium (assembly GCA_023415845.1). GTDB lineage: Bacteria > Chloroflexota > Chloroflexia > Thermomicrobiales > UBA6265 > JACCYX01. Next base: position 2,916 of record JAEZJB010000088.1, read on the forward strand.
CCCGCACGAGTCCAACCGCTGCGCCGAAGCTCCACTGGCCAGACTGGAATCCAAGGGTGTAGACGAGGGTGTCGATCACTTCGGCCGCCTGCGGGCCGACGGCGTTGCGTTGGAGGAAGTACTGCTCGAAGCCGGTCGAGAACATCGATCCCATCCGCAGGATGAGCAGAAGCACGATGATGCCGCGAATACCGGGCAGTGTCACATCGAGCAGGCGTCGCCGGCCGTTTGCGCCATCGATCGCCGAAGCTTCGTAGAGTTGCATGTCGATCTTGGTCAGGGCGGCGAGGAAGATGATTGTGCCCCAGCCGACTTCCTTCCACATCGACTGCAGCACCACCAGCGGTTTGAAGAAGTCCGGGTTCGACATGATGTTGATCGTGTCGTACCCGCCGTCGCGGAGGGCCTGGTTGATCACCCCGGCGCCGCCAAAGACCTGCTGCCACAGGGCGATCACGATCACCCAGGAAAGGAAATAGGGTAGGTAGACGATGCTCTGGATCGAACGCTTGATCCGCTCGCTGATCAACGAGTTGAGCAATAGGGCCAGCAGCAGGGGCGCGGGAAAGGCGAAGACCAGCTGCAGGAACTCGATCTGGATGGTGTTGGTCAGCGCCTGTTTGAAGTTCGGGTCGGTGAACAGGCGCTCGAAGTTGGCCAGGCCAACCCATGGGCTGTCCATAATTCCGACGAACGGCGAGTAGTTCTTGAACGCGATGACATTCCCGAGCATCGGGAAATAGACGAACAGCAGGAAGTAACAAAGGCCCGGGAGGATGAAGAGATACATCCATCGGTCGTGGTAGATGCGGCGCCACTTTGACACACCGGTGGTCTTGAGGCCTTCGATTTCCGGCACGGCTGACGATCCGGTTGCTGACATGTTGCCTACTCCGAAGGATGGGACCCAATAAGGCACTCAGGAACAGCTACACGCTCCCGCGCTCGACGAGGGTGGGTGAAAGGGTGATGGCGGTCATTGCGCCATCTGGCCATTGCAGGCGATGGTCGAGCAGGGTGATGGCGAACCGCCCCATGCCAACTTTGTCCACGTTGAGGGTGGTGAGGCCGGGGCGCATCGCCCGGGCGTGATCGGTGTTGTCGAAGCCAATCAGGGCGATGTCGTCCGGCACGCGCAGGCCGCGCTGGTCGAGGGTTTGGAAGACGTCGAGCGCGAATTGGTCGTTGACGCAGAACATCGCGGTCGTTCCCGGTTCCTGCGCGAAGATCTCGTCCAGCGCCTCGGAAACATCCCAGCGGTTCACGCGGCCAATGACGGGGGCGAGTCCATTCGCGGCCATCGTGGTGAGATACCCGCGTTCACGGGCTGCGAAATTCGCGTTGAGGGCGATCTGCCGGGTGACAAGGCCAATCCGGGTATGGCCAGCGTCGATCAGGTACTGGGTTGCCAGGGCAGCGCCACCCGCGTTGTCGGACGTCACCACGTCGTGATGCCGCGACGGGCCGGGCGCATCGACCACCACCACCGGGCACGAAGTCGGGAGGTGCAATCCGGCGAGATCGGCATCGGTGAAGGTGCCGATCACGATGATGCCGTCGAGGGGCTGGTCCAGCAGATGGCGGGGCATGTCGACCACGGCATTGTCGTCATTGACCGTGAGCGTGCCGTAGAGCAGGTTGAGCCGACGCGTCCTCGCCGTTGCTTCCATGCCGGTGAGCACCCACGAATAGAACGGGTTGACACCATTGGCTCCCCCCTGTGCATGCGGCGCATGTGCCCTGAACAACAGGGCGACAGTCGGTGTGTCCTCAAATCCACTGCGCTTGCTGCTCTTTCGCTCGTAGCCAAGTGCCTGCGCGGCGGAAAGCACGCGCTCACGTGTTTCCTGGCCAATGCCACCCTTGTCGCGAAGGACGAGGGAGACGGTCGTCGGCGAAGCGCCGCTTTCGCGCGCGATATCGGAGATGGTCACGCGCTTGTCGCTCACGTGCTCAACCTTGCCAGTCAATTTCTCGCAACAGGTGCGGTTCGATACCACCAACGGTAACAGTGTGTCAGTGATAGCTCAATAGCCCTTTAGTGATCTTTAGTGCAGGATGCGGCTGGGCCAGGATCGTTCTCGGTCAAAGGGCACAAAAAAACCCGGTGACTCTTAATAAGTCACCGGGTTCTTCTGTTGATCAGTTCCGGGAAGCCGGAAACCGAAGGCTAAACCGGTTGCAGGCGGAACTGGGCGTCGTGCAGCCGTGAATACACGCCGTCTAGCTCCAGCAGGTCGGTGTGCCGACCCTGCTCGACGATGCCGGTCTGGTCGACCACCACGATACGGTCTGCGTTCTGCACTGTGGCCAGCCGATGGGCAATCACCAGCGTCGTGCGCCCCACCGAGAGTTCCGCGAGCGAGGCCTGGATGGCGCGCTCGGTTTCGGTGTCGAGTGCCGACGTCGCCTCGTCCAGAATCAGGATTGGCGGGTTCTTGAGGAACATCCGCGCGATGGCCAACCGTTGCTTCTGCCCTCCGGAGAGCTTGACACCCCGCTCGCCGATGATGGTGTCGAGTCCGTAAGGCAGGAGGGCGATCACCTGGTCCAGTTTCGCTCGGCGGGCCGCTTCGATGATGTCGGCCTCGCTGGCCCCCAGCCGGCCGTAGGCGATGTTCTCCCGCACGGTCCCGCCAAAGAGGAAGACATCCTGCTGCACGATGCCGATTTCGCGTCGCAGCGACGCCAGCGTCATGTCCCGAATGTCGATGCCGTCGATGGTGATCCGGCCGTCGAGCACCTCGTAGAAGCGAGGCAGGAGGGCCGTGATCGTGGTCTTGCCCGCGCCGGACGGCCCCACGAACGCCACTGTTTCTCCCGGTTCGATCTCGAGGTTCAGGTTTTCCAGGATCAGCCGGTCCGGCGTATAGCCAAAGGTGACGTTCTCGTAGCGAATCGCGCCTCGCAGGTCGCCAACGTCGATGGCATCCGGTCGGTCCTGGATGTCAGGATCGGTGTCGAGCAGTTCGAGGTAGCGCTTGAAGCCTGCCATGCCCTTCGGGTACATCTCGATTACCGAGTTGATTTTTTCGACCGGCCGGAAGAATACGCCCACCAGCAGGATGAACGAAACGAACCCGCCGTAGGAAAGCTGGTCACGCATCACGAACCAGGTGCCGGCGATCATCACCACCAGCTGTGTCAGGCGCATCCCGAGGTAGCTCAGCGACATCGAGGCGGCCATGATCCGGTAGGCCTCGAGCTTCGTTTCGCGGTACTTGAGGTTGTCCTTGGCGAACAGTTCGCGCTCGTGGTCTTCGTTGGCGAACGCCTGCACCACCCGGATGCCGCTGACGTTCTCCTCGATCCGGGCGTTGAATTCGCCCACCCGGCCAAAGAGGCTGCGCCATGTCCGGGCCATCCGGCCCCCGTAGCGCGTGGTGACGATCCCGGTGAAGGGCACCACCAGCGCCGTGATCAGGGCGAGCTGCGGCTCGATGGCGAACATCAACGCGAAGGCGCCCACCAGCGTCATGATTGCAATGAAGGCATCTTCCGGGCCGTGGTGGGCCACTTCACCGACTTCTTCGAGGTCCTTCGTGACCCGACCCACCAGGTGACCGGTTTTCTGGTTGTCGAAGAACGAGAACGACAGCTTCTGGATATGATCGAAGGCCCGTCGCCGCATTTCGGTTTCAATATTGATCCCGAGCATGTGGCCCCAGTAGGTGACCACCACCATCAGGCCGGTGTTGACCAGGTAGACCACCAGCAGGGCGACCGCGCACAGGGTGATCAGTCCCCAGTCGTTGCCTGGCAACAGGGAGTCAATGAAATACGACACTGCCAGCGGAAACGCGAGTTCGAGCAGGCCGGAGGCCACAGCGCAGCAGAAGTCGATCCAGAAGAGTTTCTTCCACGGCTGGTAATAGGCAAAGAATTGTTTGAGCAGATGCATCCACGGGCTTTCTGGGATGGGAATGGCGTGGGAGGTGGCGAAAAAACGCGTGTCCCCACAGCCTGGAGCCACGCCCATGCATGATACACCCTGCTTTCGTCAACTCCCTTTCATACATGCAATGCATACAGCCCCCTCTGGCGTTGCAGCGTCGCGCGGTGGAGACTTGTGCTGCGAAATCGGGATCGGGCCGCCTGGCGGACGATCGTTCTGCCGGAGCGATGTGCGTCGATGCTGCCATGGCTGGTACTGGGGATCGTTGTCCTCACCTTGATCCTGATGCTTGTACGGCCGGCCCGCCTGCCGGAAGGTGCGTATGCCGCGGTTGGGGCGGCGCTGATCCTGGCGACCGGCCAGGTTGGTGTCGAAGACCTGCGGGCCACGCTGGACGACACCGGGGATGTCCTGCTCTTTCTCGTTGGCATGCTGCTGCTTGTCGGCGTCGTAGAGCGGGCGAAGGTTTTCGATGTCGTCGGCGAATTCATTGCCCGTCTGGCCAACGGCCGGGGAACCACCCTGTTCCTGGGCATCTCCATCCTCGCGGTGCTGGTGACCGGGCTCCTGTCGCTGGACGTCACCGTCATCCTCCTGCCCCCGGTCATCTTTGCGCTGAGCCGCCAGATGCGGGTGCCACTGATGCCGCTCCTCATGGTTACCGTCTTTCTCGCCAACACTGCCTCGCTGGGCCTCCCCGTCAGTAACCTCACCAACCTGTTGCTCTTCGAGCAGGCAGGCATGTCGTTCGCCGAATTCTGGTCGGTGATGTGGCTGCCGAACCTGCTGGCCGCAGCCATCACGATCGCTGTTATCTGGGGGCGACATCGGCGCGAGATCGGTCACCGTTTCTCGCCCCCGCCGCGTGAAAACTCAACCGGGATGTCCACCTGGACAGCCTTTACCGGCCTGACCCTCCTGGTGTCACTGGGACTGCTCGTCCTGGCGGGACTGGCTGGTCGTCCGCTCTGGTGGGTGGCTGTCGCGGCCGGTGTTGGCCTGGTTGCGATCGAACTCGCCCGCGGCACTGTGAGTGGGCGGACGGTCCTTCGCAGTTCTTCGCCATGGGTGCTGCTGTTTGTTGTCGGAATGTCCGTGGTCGTGACCGGCTTCGAGCGGGCCTGGATCGATGGGCGCACCATCACGTTCCCGAACGGGGAGGTGGATGCCTTGCTCGCGTCCGTCGGCCTCAACGCGATTGGCAGCAATATCGTCAACAACGTCCCGATGACGCTGCTTTCCGGCGTCGTGATCGAACAGGCGCCCGGAGCGCTCCACGAGGTGATGACTGTCGGCACGCTGATCGGCGCCAACATTGGCCCGGCACTCACGACCTACGGATCGTTGGCGACGATTCTCTGGCTTGCTGGCCTGCGCCGGGAAGGGATCGACCTTGCAACCCGAGACTACCTGCGCGTGAGCATGTTTCTCGTCCCCGCAGCCCTTGCTGCCGCGATCCTTGGCGCCATCATGTCCCTCGGCCTCGCCTGACGCCGGGTTGCCGCAATTCGATCATGCTGCGTTCACAATCTTTGCTTTCCGGCTCGGCAAACTGTTAACGGCGCCTGCTACAATCAGCGCCAGCACCAGCCAGTTGGATGTGTGACGCGCTCGCTCGGTTGGCCGCCTGTGGCTGTCCGGCGATCGGCACCATCGGCGGCTGGATCCGGCCCGCACTTTCGGCGCCGGAAGCAGGGATCCAAGGAGCGGAAGGTATGTTCAGGTCACTGTCTCGTCGATCGCTTGTTTCGGGGGCTGCGGCCGCAGGTGCCGGCATGGCGGCCGGAGTGCCGATGCTGACCCGGGCGCAGGCAACTCCCGGGGCATCCCCCGTGGCTGCCGAGATCGACGCCGACTTCGCTACGGCACAGGACGCCTTGCTCGGCCAGTTTCCGCTGGAGGGCAAAAAGCTTCGCATCCTGAGCGCGGTGGTTGGCGGCAAGACGCCTGAAGAGGACGAACTCTTCGCCCAGGAAATCACTCGCCTTACCGGGATCGAGGTCGAGCTCGTTCACCCGACGGCCGATTACAACCAGAAAATGCTGGCCGACCTCGCCGCCGGGGTCGAGTACGATCTGATCTACACGAACCAGGATACGGTGCAGACACTGGTCGCCGACGAGGTCCTCACCGACCTCACCGAGCGCGTCCAGGGATCGGCGATTCTCTCCAATTCCTCGGTCATCCCCACCGACGAATGGCAGATGGTCACCTTCGACGATGGCTCGATCTACTCGGTGTTCCAGAAGTTCGAAGGCTCGCGGATGATTACCATCCGCCAGGACTGGCTCGACAAGCTCGGTCTCGCGACGCCGAAAACGCTCGACGATCTCTACAACACCATGGTCGCCCTGCGGGACGGTGACCCGGTTGGCGACGGTTCCCAGCCGTTGGGCCTCGGTACGGCCGGTACCTATGACATCCAGCCCTTCATGAGTGCCTATGGTGTCTACCCCGGCTATGTCGAGGTAGACGGCAAGCGCACCATTCCCTATGCCACCGACGCTGCCATCCCGGTCTACGAGTTCCTCGCGAAGCTGTATGCCGAGGGGCTCTACGATCCGAATTTTGCCACTGCTACCACCGCCGATTTCCGCAACCTGTTCATGACCGACAAGCTCAGCATGGTGACCTACTGGGACACCTGGGTTGGTTTGTTCAATGCCCAGGTTGCCGCGGCAAACCCGGACACCACCTTCCAGGCGGTCGGGATCGCCGCTGCCGAGGGGGAGAACGGCGACGTCATTCTCAACCGTGGCCAGCCGAGCGTCTGGACGATTCCGGTCAACGCCAACGATCCGGATACCGCCTTCACCTTTATTGAATGGTGGAACACCTTCCCGGGCATCACCCTTGGCTCGCTCGGCATTGAAGGCAACGACTACACCGTGTCCGACGGGATATACGAGTTGACCGAACTGGGCGTGGAACATGCCATGGATCACGGCCAGCCGACGCCCTACAACTCGAACTGGGCTAACCCGATTGGCGAACTCCCCGGCCTGGCCGAGGCCCAGGAGATCACGAAGGCCCACGGGTATCTTGCGGTCCAGGGGCCGGACTGGGGGCCGACCATCGCCCCAATCCTCGACGAGAACATCATCAAGATCATCCTCGGCGACCTGTCGCCAGCCGATGGCATTGCCGCGATGCAGGAAGCCCTCCTCGCCGAGGGACTCATCGACAGCTAGGTCGTTGCGCGAGCAAGAGGGAGCCGGCAACCGCCGGCTCCCTTCTGCGTTCGGCCCTGCCCTCGAAACCTGACTCCCCAGATCCACGGGAAAGGGAGAGCGGATGCTCCGGAGAAATCTCCGTCTGATGCGGAGCCACTACGGGCTCTACCTGATGATCCTTCCGGTCATCGCCTATTTTTGCGTGTTCGTCTATTTCCCCCTCTATCAGGGAGTCCTGACCAGCTTCCAGGAGTTCAAGCTGCTTGGCGGTGGCGAATGGGTTGGCACCCAGAACTACGCCGACGTCTGGAGCGATGCCAGATTCTGGCAGGTCGTCAGGAATACGCTCATCATCGGTGGCGGTATTCTCGTGTTCGGTTTCTTCCCGCCCATCATCCTCGCCCTCGCGCTCAACGAGGTCGGTTACTTGCTGTTCAAGAAGTTCGCCCAAACCTTCGTCTACCTCCCACATCTCTTTTCGTGGGTGGTCATCGGCGGTATGTGGATCTTCCTGCTCTCTCCATCGGGCGGACTCGTCAACGAACTGCTCGGCGTCATCGATGTGGGCCCGGTCAGGTTCCTGACCAATACCACCTGGGCACGCGCCACGATGATCGTGTTGCCCATCTGGAAAGACATGGGGTACGCCGCGATCATCTACCTCGCCGCCATCACCAGCATCAGCCCGACCCTGTACGAGGCAGCCCGCATCGACGGGGCATCGCGAATCCAGCAGGTCTACCAGATCACGCTGCCACTGCTCCGGCCCACGATGGTAGTGGTCTTCATGCTGAACATCCTTGGCCTGCTCCGAATCTTCGACCAGATCTTCGTCATGCGGAATCCGGTCATTCAAACGAAAGTCGACGTGATCATGACCTACGTCTACGACATGGGGATTCAGCGCTACGAACTCGGGTTCGCCAGCGCCATCTCGGTGCTGGTCCTGGTCACAACCCTCGTGATGACCGGCGTAGTCTGGAAAATCACCGGTTTCGGGCGGGAGGGATGACATGATCGAATCGTCCGCGCCGGTCACTGGCGCCGCCAGTCAGCAGTTCAGCGGTGGGCGCCTGCGCCAGGGAGGAGCTGATCGCCTCTCCTATATCGGCATCATCTTCTTTCTGATCATCCTGATGCTGATGATGGTCGTGCCGTTCGTCAACGTGGTAGCGATCGCCTTTTCCGGGCCACTCGCCTCGATGGAACCGGGTATTCACTTGTGGCCGCAGGACATCAGCGTCCAGGGGTTCAGGACCGTCTGGGTCAATCTCGACCTGCAACGCGCGTTCATGAACAGCGTGATCGTCACCCTGGCCGGCACCTTCTTCCATGTCGTGCTCTGTTGTTTCGCCGCCTATGTCCTGATTCAGCGGGATCTGCCCGGCAAGTCCCTGATGCTCGGCTTCATCCTCGCGACCATGGCGATTCCGGGTGAACTCATCATGATCCCGCTCTACATCGTCAACCGCGATCTCGGGCTGCTTAATACGCTCTGGGCGCTGATCTTTTCCGGAATGGTCTCGGGATTCAGCATTCTCCTGTTGCGGAACTTTTTCGCGGGCGTGCCGTTCGACCTCGCGGAATCCGCCCGCATCGATGGCGCGAGCGATTTCTACATCTTTCGCACCATCTATCTCCCACTCTCACAGGCTGGCATCGCCACCATCACGCTCTTCGAGCTCGTGGGGCGCTGGAACCAGTTTCTTTCGGTCGTGCTCTATATCAACGACAGCAGCAAATACACCTTGCAGGTGGCCCTCAACGCCCTCGTCACCGAAAACCTCGGGACATCAGGGATGTCGATGATCACGCCCAACGTGCGGATGGCGGGCATCGTCATTGCCATCCTCCCACTGATCGTCATCTACCCGTTCATGCAGAGGTATTTCGTCAAGGGCATCACTCTCGGATCGATCAAGGAGTAGGGAATCCCCTGGCAGTGGCCAATCCTGATCGCTCGGTCCTGCGTCCTGGTTTCAGGGCGCTGGACTACTCGGCGTCAGACCTCGTGCGCAGGCGCATGACCAGGCCGAAGTGATTGCTGGCATGGATGCCGTTGACCGGGTGCGTGAAGATCCGATCGCACCCGGTGATTTCCAGCGTTGGTTGGCCATCCCTGCCGCATCGCACCAGGAGATGGTCGATCCGGTCAAATGGCCACGCGGGCGGTGCCAGCGGATTGCTGCGAGCGAAGGTGCCTACTTCAGCACTGGCTGGTAGGAAGTCCCACGCATTGCGATAGCAGACACTCATGCCATCGAGCGACTGCTTGCCCATTAGGAAGCGCAGGCTGGCCGCATCTGGCTCGGCGTCAAGATCGCCTCCGATGATGACGTGCGCATCAGCAAGCTCCAGCAGTTCCGAGATCTCCCTGACCAGCAGAACCGCCTGGCGCTCTCGCTCGAGTTCATGGTCTGCTTGGAAGTCCGGGAAGTGATTGGCCACGAGCAGGCGGCCAATGGGTTGCGGAGCATCGATCTCGGCAATCAGGGCGGTGCAGGCGAAGTCGCCGGTTCGCTCGCTGGCAATCGAGAGATCGACTTCGTGTGTGCGTCGGATTGGCCACCGGCTGGCAATCGAGATGCCCTGTCCATTCGGCTCGCGCCGCGCCGAATCAGCAACCTGGTACCCCTCTCCCAGGAGATTCGCTACTGAGTCAGCATCTTCGGGGGCTCTGGTCTTCTGCAGGAGCAGGACATCGGCATTGAGTTGCCGCAGTCCGTCTACCAGCACACCACGCCGCTTGTCCCAGTCCGGCCCCAGGGCATGGATATTTTGCGTGGCAATCGTCAGATTCATGTTCGTGGCGGTTGGCCCTCCGGAAGGAGTAGTTCCGCCGTTTCGCTGGACGCCCATGTGACCTCTTTCCGCGTCGCCTGTCCCTCGATGCTTGTTGGGCGCTGTCAATGGTAGTGCTCGATATCACACTGGTTGCGCCCGCTCGATCATGTGAGCGTGCGCGAAAAGCCGCGCGTCTGGGTGGGGAACGGGAGCGCCTGCCCTGTTAACATGAAGGTGACACGAGGATGCCAACGTGGTCATCCCGTCAGGTGAGAGTCCAGTCGAACATGCTGCAGTCGTTCATTCAGAACAAAAGACGTGTGCGCTTCGGGCCGCAGGTCGCGGTGATCCTGATCGTGTTGCTTGCCGTCTTCGCCCTGCCGTGTTGCCCACGCATTGATGGCTGGCTAGCGGTCGCCGAGGCTCGGGTCACGACCTCGACGCCGATCGATTCCACGTCTGCTGATGCCCACCATGGTTCTCACCACCACCAGGTCACTGGCGAAGAAGTGGAAGGCGTCCACAAGGGACATTTGGCGACGACGGGCGCCGTAGACGTGCTGCCCGGCATTTCCCTCTTCGTGCTTGGCGCCCTTATTCCCCTTGCCACATCCGTCAACGAGCGGGTGGCGCGCCTGACGCTGGGTAAGGTGCCGCGAATCCCTGTCCCTCCACCTCGCGTGGCCACCTGACCATCGCTCTGTCACCAGAATCGAACCCCAAACGTTCCATTGGAGCTCAACATGTCCAAGCGCCACGTCCGGCGTTCTGGCCTGGGCGTGCTCGCCATCATCCTCACAGTAGTGATGGCAGGCTGCACGATGCCCTGGCAGGACGAGGAGTACAGCTACTTTGGTGGGACTTACGACCCGCCCAACAAGGCCGCGGCCATCGACCTCACCGACCAGCACGGCAATCCGTTTTCGCTCGATCAACTGGACGGAAAGGTCACGCTCGTCTATTTCGGCTACACCTACTGTCCGGATTTCTGCCCCACGACGCTGCTGGACATCCAGCGTGTGGAACAGGAACTGGGTGACAAGGCCGACGATGTCGAAGTCGTCTTCGTCTCGGTCGACCCTGCGCGTGACACGCAGGAGCGCCTGCAGGAATACATGGAGTTCTTCGGGCCGGATTACTTCGCTGTACACGGCACCGAAGAGCAGACCCGGGAGGTCGCGCGGGCCTGGAACATCATGTACGCCGCCAAGGAACCGGATGCGAACGGCCGTTATCTGGTCGACCACACCACCTCGCTGTTCGCGATCGACCGCGAGGGCAACCTCGCCCTGACCTGGGCCTATGGCACTGATGTCGAGAACATCACCTCGGATATTCAGCATCTGCTCGAGCAATAGACAGCACCAGAACGCCAGTTCACGTGATTTTCACTCACTGAAAGGACCTTCATCATGAATCGTCGCACCCTGATTGGATCGCTGATTCTCGTCCCGACCGGCCTTGCCGCCGCCTCCAGTGTTCTGGCCCACGAGCCGAACCCGCACTCCACACCCATGGCTTCGCCGGTGGCTGGCATGTCAGATACCGGCACCGGAGCCGCCTACCTGTCCATCACGAACCACGGTGACTCCGATGATCGCCTCGTCGCCGCCGAATCCGATGTGGCCCAGGTGGTGGAAATCCACGACATGGTTGTCGAAAACGAGGTCATGTCGATGGTCCACCTTGAGGATGGACTTCCCATCCCCGCGGGCGAAACGGTGGTGCTCGAGCCAATGAGCCTCCACGTGATGCTGATCAGCCTCAACGAGTCGATCATGCCTGGCACGTCCTTCGAGATCACGCTTACGTTCGAGCAGGCGGGTGAGCTAACCGTCACGGCGGTGGTCGCGACCGAGCGTCCGGAGGAGAGTGAGACGTTCACCGTGGGCGACCTCGAGATCACTGGAGTCTGGTCGCGCCCGGCTCCGAAGTTGAGCGCTGGCATGGAAGGAACTCCAGATGCGACGCCAGCGCACTAGGACTCCAGGTCGGCTCCTGCTCGCCATGATGGCCAGCTTCCTGCTGGTCCTCATGGCCGTCACCGGGGTTGCGGCAGCGGCAGGCGAGCGTGCACCCGATCTCACAGCCCCGCTGCTGGATGGCTCTGGCGACCTCTCCCTCCGTGATCTGGAGGGAGAGGTGGTGCTGGTCAATATCTGGGCTACCTGGTGCGAGCCGTGCCAGCGCGAAATGCCCGAACTCGAAGCCCTCAACCAGGAATATGGCTCGCAGGGGCTCCGAGTGATCGGCGTCAGCCTGGATATTGGCGGCAGCAACGATCGCATCCAGCAGTTCGCCACTGATCTGGGCGTGACGTTCACCCTGGTCCGTGATGAAACCGGGGAATTCCAGAAGGCGTTTCGCACCTCGGGCGTACCCGAGACCATCCTGATCGACCGGTCCGGGAATGTTGCCTACCAGTGGAAAGGCGAGCTGGAGGCCGGAAGTGCCGAGAACCGCACGTTGATCGAGTCCGCACTCGCTTCCGCCGGTCAGGTCGACAGCTCGGCGCTCCCCACCGTCGCCACCGTCTCTTTGTTGGCAGCCTTTGCCGCGGGCCTGCTCAGCGTGCTGTCACCGTGCGTTTTCCCGCTCCTGCCAACCTATGCTACCTACATCACCGGAGTCAGCGTCGACGAGATGACGCGCCAGGAGGGCGAGGAGCGAAGCCGCACCCGGCGGATCGCGTTGCGCAATGGCTTGCTCTTCGTTGCCGGGTTCAGCCTCGTCTTTATCGCGATGGGCGCTTCGGCCTCGGCGATTGGCGGATGGCTGCACGAGTACCGCGACTGGATTGCTCGCGTGGGTGGCGTCCTCCTCCTGATCATGGGCATCCACATGCTGGGGGTGATTCGCATTCCGGCCCTTGACCGCATCGTGCGTCCAGCCGTGCAGACCACGGGAGGCGCAGCCCGCCCCCTCGGCACCCTGATGGTCGGCATGGCGTTTGGCGCCGGCTGGACCCCGTGCATCGGTCCGGCCCTCGCCAGCATCCTCACTTTGGCGGCCGCCACCGCTTCGATGGGCCAGGGCGTGCTGCTGCTGACCGTCTATTCACTGGGCCTGGCCGTGCCGTTCCTGCTCGGAACCGTCCTGATTGAGCGATTCATGCGCCATCGACGGAACTTTGGGCCGTGGCTGCCACGCCTGGAACGGATCAGCGCCGTCCTCATCATCGTCATCGGTGTGCTGATGGTCTCGGGGGCCCTGACGCGCCTGACCGCCTGGACCAGCACCGCCGGATCGATTCTCTAGCGACCAACGGAGTTCGCCATGACATCTGCTGAAGCTCAACCAACTGCCAGGCCCCGTCGCAGGGTCTCGCGCTCCACGCCCTTCATTGCGCTCGGAGTCGTCGCCCTGTTCGTGGTCGCCATCTGGGTCGCCGCGAATCGCGCAGGCAACGATGAGGACGCTGGACTCGTCTTCGTCATTCCGGCCGGCGCCTCGGAAACCGTCGAGATTCCGGGCATCGACTCGGCCATCACGATTCCGACCAGCATTCAGTTTGGTCCCGATGACGTGGCAAAGATCACCGTCCGCAACGAGGACACGGTCGCGAACCGGGCCGGGCCTTGGGTTGTCGAACCGGGCCAGACCTACACTGCGCGCTTTGATGAACCGGGCGTCTACCAGTTCGAGTGCACGGTCGATGCTTCGGAATCGGTCACTGTCACCGTTACCGGGGAAGAGACCTGATTCGAATCTCCCAGGACACTCTCCCGTGAAGAGCGGCCCATCGAGGACTGGAATCCTGCGATGGGCCGCTCTTCACGTCTCGTCGGAGTACGCCCCTCGTCAATGTCCAGGCTCTTTTGCGGCCACGGCGGTGGTCAATGGATAATGGGCGATACGATCGATCAGCGTCTGGCTCGCCTGGTCCTGGCCAATCACCTCGACGTTGGCGCCGAGCCGGCGAAACTTTTGCACCACCTTGTCCAAAGCGCCGACGGCGGTGGTGTCCCAGATATGGGCACCCGAGACGTCAATCGTCACGTTGGGCGGCACCTCTTCAAAGCTGAACAGCGACGTGAACTGGTTGGCCGACACGAAGAACACCTGTCCGCGCACGGCATAGGTGCGGTGGCCTGGCGATTCATGAACGACCGTCACGGACGTTGACCGGCTCAGACGCCAGGCAAACAGGATGCCGCTCAGCAGGACGCCAGTCAGGACGCCAAGGGCGAGGTTATGCGTCCACACGACCACACCCATGGTGGCCAGCATCACCGCGCTCGATGTCTTCGGATAGGTGCGCAGTTCCTTGAACGTTGCCCAACGGAACGTACTCACCGACACCATGATCATCACCGCGATCAGGGCCGCCATGGGAATCTGCCGTACGAAGTCATTGAGCACCACGATCAGGAAGAGCAGCACGGTCCCGGCCACGAAAGTCGAAAGCCGGCCCCGCCCACCCGCACGGGTGTTGATCACGGACTGTCCAATCATGGCGCATCCGGCCATTCCGCCAAGGAAACCGGTGGCAACGTTGGCCACGCCCTGACCCATGCTCTCCCGGCTCTTGTCGCTGGTCGTATCGGTCATGTCGTCCAGCAACGAAGCAGTCAACAGGGATTCGATCAGGCCAACCACGGCCAGCGCCAGGGCGGTCGGTCCAATGATCTTCAACGTCTCGAGTGAGAACGGTACGTCCGGGATCAGGAAGTGCGGCAGCGAAGCCGGGAGCGCCCCCATCTCTCCGACTCGGCGAACATCGAGGTCCATCGTGATGGCTGCCGCGGTGATCAGGGCGATCGAGATCAGCGGCGAGGGAATCACGGTAAAGAATCGGGGCAATCCGAAGATGATGAGGAGCCCAATGGCTACCAGCAGGTAGGTGAGGGCCGGTACGTCGGTAAGTTCCGGCAGTTGCGCCAGGAAGATCAGGATCGCCAGCGAGTTGACGAATCCGGTCATGACCGACCGGGAGACGAAGACCATCAACCGGTCGAGTTTGAGCAGCCCGAAGATCACCTGGAATACACCCGTGAGTACCGTCGTGGCGAAAAGGTACTGGACGCCATGGTCGCGCACGAGGTCAACGAAGAGGACCGCCATTGCCGCGGTTGCCGCCGAGATCATGCCAGGTCGGCCTCCTGCGAAGGCGATGATGGTCGCGATCGAGAAGGATGCGTACAGGGCTACCTTCGGATCGACCCCGGCGATGACCGCAAATGAAATCGCCTCCGGAATCAATGCGAGGGCCACGAGCAGCCCGCTGATCAGGTCACGCGGAATATTGCCGAACCACTCGGTTCGGTACTGGGCAGGCGACATGGGGTGTCTTTCAGGAAATCGAGCAGGCG
>JAEZJB010000101.1 GCA_023415845.1 Chloroflexota bacterium
AGGCAATACACTCCAATACCGGTGTGGCACGATACCCGCCCAATTCCCAATCCAAAGGCCCGGGGCAGGTGTCTGCTCCGGGCCTTCTACCGTATTACCCTAGGTGTTCGCGGAGGAATTCGTATCCCATCGCCAGCATGTGGGCCCGCTGGGCGTTGTCGGCCGCCCCACCGTGCCCGCCTGCCCGGTTCTCGTTAAAGAGCACGTTGGGAACCCCACGATCTTCCATGCGCGCCGCCATTTTCCGGGCCTGGACCGGGCCGACCCGGTCGTCGCTGGTCGCGGTGTAGAACAACACCGCCGGGTAGTCCTGCCCGTCGCGCAGGTTGTGGTAGGGCGAGAACGTCTGGATATAGGCCCACTGGTCTGGCTGGTCGGGATCGCCGTACTCCGCGATCCAGGAATAGCCAGCCGAGAGCCTGGTGTAGCGCTGCATGTCGAGCAACGGCACCTGGCAGACGATCGCCCCGAACAGTTCCGGATAGTGGGTCAGCATGTTCCCCACCAGCAGTCCGCCGTTTGACCCACCCATGCAGCCCAGATGTTCCGGCGAGGTCACTCGTCTGGCGATCAGGTCCTGCGCGACGGCCGCGAAATCCTCGTAGGCCCGATGCCGGTTCTGGTGGAGGGCCGCCTGGTGCCACCCCGGCCCGTACTCTCCCCCGCCCCGGATATTGGCGATGACCTTCACGTAGCCATCGTTGAGCCAGAGTGGGCCACTGGTGCCGTCGTAGGACGGCGTGAGCGGGATCTCGAATCCTCCGTAGCCGTAGAGCAATGTCGGCGTGGAGCCATCGAGCGGCAACTCGGACGGGCCAATCTGGAAGTACGGTACGTGGGTGCCATCCTTCGAGACCGCGAAGTGCTGTTCCACCGAGAGCCCTGCGGTGTCGAACCAGGCAGGTGAGGTCTTCAGCGTCTGCAGATGCTCGGTGTCGATCGTGCCAATGAACAGCGTGGTCGGCTGGAGGAAGCCCGAGGTGACCAGCCAGTAGTCATCGCCAGTGTCCGCATCGACCGCAGAAGCCTGGATTGTCAGGTTCGGTTCGGTCGGAATTGGTGCGCTGTGCAGCCAGCCCTGAACCGTCGGCGTGGCGACCTGGATGCGTGACGTCACGTCCTGCAGCGTGTTGAGGATGAGGTGGTTGCGCGTCCAGTCGTGGCTGGCGAGCGACGTCCGCGCATCGGGGGTAAACACGCTCTCCAGCTTCCGTTCCCCGCGCAACCAGGCGGCAGCATCGGTGACGAGCAGTGACCCGGCCACCCACGTCTGTCCCTCTACGTCCCAGTCGCTCCGCAGTTCGATCGTCATCCACTGGCGATGGAATCCCACCTCGGCATCGTCTGGCACCGCAACCGGCACAAGGGCACCGGTCTCATCCGTGGTCCAGGTCGTCAGGTGCCAGAAGTCGATCCGCTGTTCGATGATGGTCCGCTCGTACCCAAGGGTGTGGTCGTAGCCAGCCCAGACGCCCATGTGGTCTTCCGGAATCTCCAGCAACACCTCGGCATCGGCAATGTCCTGGCCCCGCTTCCAGCGCCGCACCTGGCGGGGATAGCTGGATGTCGTCAGGGTGCCCGGACCGAAGTCACTGCTCACCAGCACGGTGTCACGGTCAACCCAGGAGATGCCGGTCTTGGCAGATGGCAGGAAGAAGCCATCATCAATGAAGGCCCGGTCCGGCAGGCTGAACTCACGGACGGTGTGTGCGTCGCCCCCATCCGGCGAAAGCAGGACAAGCGCCCTGGTGTAATCAGGGAAGAGCATCGGGGCACCAGCAAAGACCCATTCGGTACCTTCGGCGGCAGCCAGCGCATCGACATCGAGCAGAACATCCCACTCGGGTTCGGCAGTGCGATAGGAGTCGAGCACGGTCCGCCGCCAGACCCCCTTGGGATGCTCCTCGTCTCGCCAGAAGTTGTAAAGGAAGTCGCCGTGGCGATTGACGAAGGGGATCCGGTCGGTGGCGTCGAGGATATCCAGGACTTCCCGCTCGATTCGGTCCATCGATTCGTCGTCGAGTGCTTCGAGCGTGCGTTGGTTCTGTTCGGTCACCCAGGCAAGCGGCTTCTCGCCGTAGATATCTTCGAGCCAGAGGAATTCATCGGGACGTTCGCGGTCGGGGAAGCGTGACGAATCGGACGGGTCTGCCATGGGGAGGAGGCTCCTGCGAAATCGCGGACAACACTACGGTCACGCTACCACGGACGGGAACCACGGTGAAGCGAGTGATGATCATCCCCAGCATCGCCACGTTTCCTCCAGCCTCACGGAGCGACGCGCCACGGCAGGCGATTGACCGGCGAATATGCGATCCAGGCAATGAAGTTTGCAAAAAGTCGAAAACCATTGATGTAGCAGGCATTTTCAGGGAGATATCTCCCGGATGGCCGGAATTCATGAGAATGCAGGAATTCAACGCTGCGACACTGACGAGCCGGTCGGCGTGGCTGGTTTCCTTCGAACTCTGTGATGGTGCCAACCGGGTGAGGACCGCTCTCTGGCTCCAGATCCATCCATCAGCGAGGACCCGTCACTCTCTCGTACGCATCGAGACGGCCAAATCCCGCCATCTGCGGCGATATTGCTCGTACATACACCTCACCTCGACCCTGGTGTGATTCGGATCGCCACCGTCGGGCATCGTGAGCAGGTGCCAGCGATCTCACCGCGCGTACCCGTATCGCCACGCATACTTGCCATGTCATGGCGCCCTGCGATGCGCCTCGATGCGTCGTCTCGTGTATCCGGAGTCAGTTCGTGACCGAATCACCCCTCGCTGTGCGTGCCCCCGCCCCGCCCTGGCTACGCCTGGCACGCCTCGTCCTTGGCGTGGTGATCATCGTCACAGTCATTGCTGACTATCGCCAATCCACGGACAGCTTTGGCAACTTCTTCTCCTTTTTCACGATCCAGAGCAACATCATCGCCGCGGCGGTGCTCCTGCTCGGGGCGACCCGGCTGGCGCCCCAGACCGATCGCTGGGATTACGTCCGCGGCGCAGCCCTGATTACCCTGGCGCTCACCGGGGTGGTGTACAACTTGCTGCTGCGCTCGCAGGGAAGTGACACCCCGCCCTGGATCAACAACACGCTGCATGTGGCCGCGCCGGCATTGATGGTGGTGGACTTCCTTGTCGACCCATTTCGGCACCGGCTCACGTTCATGAAGTCGCTGTGGTGGACAGTCTATCCGCTGGCCTATGCCGGGTATTCGTTACTGCGCGGACCCTTCGTCGACTGGTATCCCTACGGGTTCCTCAACCCCAACGAGCCGGGCGGCTGGACCAACATCGCCATTCACGTCGTCGTGATTGCCGCCGGATTCCTGATCGTCAGTTGGGTAGTGGTGAAGTTCAGCAACTGGCGTCTGCATAGGGCTGGAGTGACCGTCACGTAACCCGTGCGATTTGACCGCTACCGCGCACGGTCAGTAGACTGGCCCACGTCACCAGGCGGAGAGGTTCCGCTTCAGGTCAGATTCGGAGGTCACCTCCCATGATTACAGCCACCTCGCGCGTTCGCTGATCGCCCGAGCCTCGTTTTCACGCTCCAGTCAACCGGGAATCCCCGTGTGAACCCGCTTCGCTGGATTGCTCCGCACGGCAACGCGCATCCAGGACTTCCTCGCTGAACCATCAGCGGGGGCTTTGTCGTGTTGTCCTGCCATCTGGAGCACCTGCCGCGTGTCGACGCTCTCAACCCATCGCACTACCCACTGGTCCCTGCTTTCCCAGTACCTCCGGCCATTCCGCTTCCGCATCAGCCTCCTCGCCATCGTCCTGCTGGCCACCATTGCCGTGCAGGTCGCGGTGCCGCTGGTCACGGCACGGTTTCTCAATGCCGCCACCGATCGCCAGCCACTCGACACCCTGATCGACCTGGCCATCATCACCATTGGCCTGGCCCTGGTCGGCCAGTTGCTGTCCGTCGCCGAGACCTGGCTGGCGGAATCAGTCTCCTGGGATGCCACCAATGCCCTGCGACTCGATCTGGTCCGCCACCTGCTGCGCCTCGATCCCACCTGGCACACCGCCCACACCCAGGGTGACCTGATCGAACGTGTGGACGGCGATGTCGCCACGCTCGACCGGTTCTTCTCCCGGCTCGTCATCGTCATTGCCGGCAACGGACTGCTGATCCTTGCCGTGATCGGCCTGCTGGTCGCCATCGACTGGCGCATTGGGCTTGGCATCGCGATCTTCGTCGCTGTGGCCTTCACCGCCATGGTGCTCGTTCGCCGACATGGCGCCCCAACCTGGGAGGCCGAACGCCAATCGAGCGCCAACGCCTATGGTTTCATCGGCGAGCGCCTCGCCGGCCTGGAAGATATCCGGGCCAACGGTGGCGAGGCGTGGGTGATGCGGGAGTTCAATCTGCTCCTGCGCCGATGGCGACGAACGATGCACCGAGCCTGGATGCTCGGTTACGTCCTGTTCGCCACCAGTGAGGGCATCTTTGGTCTGGCCGTGGCGTTCGCCTTCGGTGCCTGCGCGCTGCTCTTTCACGATGGCGCCCTCACCCTCGGCACCGCCTATCTCGTGGTTCGCTACGCCGAAATGCTCCGCCGCCCGACGATGCAAATCCGGAACGAGTTGCAGGACCTGCAGCGAGCCGACGCCTCGATCGGCCGCATCGCCACCCTTCGCGCCGAGCAGCCCGGCATCACCTGTGGCTCCCGCGATTCCCTTCCGTCCGGACCACTCTCCATCGACCTGCGTCACGTCTCCTTCGCCTACGACCCGGCCGAACCGGTCCTCACCGATCTCACGCTCCACCTCCCACCCGGTCGTGTGCTTGGTATCGCCGGCCGCACCGGTTCGGGGAAGACCACGATCGGGCGGCTCGTCCCACGTTTCATCGATCCAACGGCTGGAAGCGTCGAACTGAATGGGGTCGATGTGCGGGAACTCGACCTCCAGACCCTGCGCCGCCGGATTGGCATCGTCTCGCAGGAGGTCCATCTCTTCGCCGCCTCCGTCCGCGACAATCTCACGCTGTTCGACTCCACAGAGATGGACAATCGGCTGCTGGAGGTCATCCGGTCCGTCGGCCTGGGTGAGTGGCTGTCCACGCTGCCAGACGGGCTCGACACCGTAATCGCTGGAACGAGCAGTCTTTCGGCAGGCCAGGCTCAACTCCTCGCCTGTGCCCGACTGCTCCTGCAGAACCCATCGGTGGTCATCCTCGATGAAGCCTCGGCCCGCCTCGACCCCGCCTCGGAGCGACTGCTCCACCAGGCGATCGGCACCGTCCTGACAGGCAGGACCGGCCTGATCATCGCTCACCGGGTCGAGACCTTCGCCTACGCCGACGACATCGTGGTGCTGGAACATGGTCGGGTAGTTGAAACCGGCCCGCGCGATGTTCTGGGCGCCAACCCCGATTCCCGCTTCGCGACGCTCCTCCGCACAAATGCCGGGGAGGTGCTGGCATGACCCGCCCGCTCACCACCTGGCGCTGCCTGCTGGCCATGCAGCGATACGCTCCCATGCTCTGCCTGGCGCACGCGCTGGGCTGGAGCATCATGAATCTCTCGGGGCTGCTCCCTGGCCTGCTGGCAGCGGCGTTCTTCGACGACCTTGCCGATGAAGGTTCGGGCCGATTCGACTCCACCACCATTGTCATCCTGCTCGTCGGGCTCGCCCTGGCCCGCAGCCTGCTCTGGCTCATCGCCGGGTCGTTCGAAACCCGCATGCGCTTCACCATGAGTGCCATGCTCCGGCGCAACCTCCTCCAGGCGCTCCTCCGTCGCCCCGGACAGGTCGCCCTCGACCAGCCGGTGGGCGAGGCGCTCAGCCGGTTTCGTGACGATGCGCATGCCGCCGAAGACACGCTGGACTGGACCGATGAAATCCTCATCCATGCGTTGATTGCCCTGACCGCCTGCATCGTCCTGCTCACCATCGACGTGCGAATGACGCTCCTGGTGCTGGTTCCACTGATCGCGGTAGTGCTGCTGGCCCAACGCGCGCAACTGCGCCTCGAACGCTACCGAAAGGCAAGTGCCGAAGCCACCGGTCATGTCACCGGCGCGATCGGTGATCTCCTCGCCGGCGTGACCTCGCTGCAGGGCGCGGCCGCCGAGGACCGGGCGCTCCGCCACCTGGCGACGCTCAATGGGCGACGACGCCGGACCATGCTGGTCGACCGGGTCGCCAGCGAGGCGCTCGGGGCCATTTCCAGCAATCTCGTCGCCCTTGGTTCCGGCCTGGTCATGCTCGTCGGCGCGTATGGGTTACGGAACGGTACGCTCACCGTCGGTGATTTCGTCCTCTTCGTCGCCTACCAGACGTTCGTGACCGACTTCGCCGCCGACTTCAGTTCCTACCTCGCCCATTACCGGCAGGCCGGCGTCGGGTTCCGCCGCATGGACTCGCTGCTTGGTCCCCTCGACCCGGACGCCCTGTTCGACCGCACCCCGTTACACCTGAGCGGCAACCTCCCCGCAATTCCCGCCCGAACACCCAATAACCGCGCGCCGTTTCCGGGCCTTGAAGTACGCGGCCTGACCTGTCTGCACGACGACCGGGAAAGCGGCATCCAGGATGTCACGTTCACGGTGCCCGCCGGCTCGTTGACCGTCATCACCGGGCGAGTTGGTGCGGGGAAGTCCACCCTGCTGCGCGCCATCCTTGGCCTGGTTCCACCGTCGGCGGGTGAGGTGCTCTGGGGCGGCGTGGAGACCGAAGGATTGCTGCAGCCCCCACAGACGGCGTACACCCCACAGGTCCCCCGCCTGTTCAGCGATACGATTCGACACAACATCGAACTGGGACAGTCGCTGTCGCCTGCGGAACTGGCCGATGCCGTAAACAGGGCCGCCCTCGACCAGGACCTGGCCGGTTTCCCCCAGGGACTCGAAACCGAGGTTGGCACCCGCGGTGTCCGTCTCTCCGGTGGCCAGGTCCAGCGCACCGCCGCCGCCCGCATGCTGGCCACCGATGCCGACCTGCTGGTGATCGATGACCTCTCCAGCGCGCTCGACGTGGAAACCGAGCGCGAAGTCTGGTCGCGCCTGCTCCAATTCCAAACCACCTGCCTCGCCGTCTCCCATCGGCCGGCCGCCCTGCGCCGAGCCGACCAGATCGTGGTGCTGGACCGCGGTCGGGTGGTCGCGACCGGTCGCCTGAACGATCTCCTGGCCACCAGCCCCGAGATGCGCCTGCTGTGGCACGACACCCAGCAGGAAGAAACGCAACTCGTCATGAACGACACCTGACTTTCGCAGATGCACTGCGTGTCACCACTCCTCCGGTGACATGCATTGCAGGCATAGACGGCTGAGCGGATAGGAAGTTTCCGGGCCGGACCCTACGGTAAAGGGACAAACGTCCAGCCAGTGGGGTTCGCTGGCGGAGCCCGGCATGCCGTACCTGGCGATGCCGGCCCCCACCAGAACCACCACCCCGGAAAGGATTCCGCCATGAAGACCGGACTCGCCATCGCGGCCGTGCTGCTGGCTGTCGTGGGGTACGCGATCTGGATGGTCATCGCCGAGGGCCGCGACGTCCGGGACGCAAACCGTTCCTCATGAACGGCGTCCATAAGCAGGCCGTTCCCCCGACGTGACGCGCAGTACAAGGAGACGTTCATGAAAGCTGTAACCTGGCATGGCAAGCGCGATGTTCGCGTCGACACCGTTCCCGATCCGACGATCGAGCAGCCGACCGACGCGATCATCCGCCTCACCTCTACTGGGCTCTGTGGCTCCGATCTCCATCTCTACGAAGTCCTCGCGCCTTTCATGACTCCGGGCGACATCCTTGGCCACGAGCCAATGGGCATCGTCGAGGAGGTCGGTCCCGGCATCACCAACCTCGCCGTCGGAGACCGCGTGGTCATTCCCTTCCAGATTTCCTGCGGCCACTGCTTCATGTGCGACCAGGGGCTGCAAACCCAGTGCGAAACCACCCAGGTCCGGGAGGAAGGCATGGGCGCCGCCCTGTTCGGGTACACGAAGCTCTACGGAGCGATTCCGGGTGCCCAGGCTGAATACCTGCGCGTCCCTCTCGCCGACTACACCCACATCAAGGTTCCCGACCTCGATGCCCCGGACGACCGCTTCGTCTATCTCTCCGACGTGCTGCCTACCGCCTGGCAGGCGGTGGAGTATGCCAGCGTCCCCGAGGGCGGCACGCTGCTCGTCATCGGCCTCGGCCCGATTGGGGAGATGGCCTGCCGGATCGGTCGGCTGCGCGGCTACCGGGTAATCGGCGCCGACCTTGTCCCGGAACGCATGGACCGCGCCCGCCAGCATGGCGTCGAGGTGATCGATGTCTCCCGAAACGATGTGAGTGCAACCGTGCGTGAACTCACCGATGGTCGCGGCGCCGACTCCGTGATCGACGCGGTCGGCATGGAAGCCCACGGGGCTCCGTTCGGCAAGCTGGCTCAGCAGATGGCGGGTCTGCTGCCGCGGGCCATCGCTTCCCGCATGATGGAACACGTCGGGGTCGATCGCCTCAGCGCCCTCTATCTCGCGATCGACGCAGTCCGCCGCGGTGGCACGGTCTCGATCATCGGCGTCTATGGCGGCCAGACCGATCCGCTCCCGATGCTGACCCTCTTCGACAAGCAGATCCAGTTGCGCATGGGACAGGCCAACGTCAAGCGGTGGGCCGATGACATCATGCCCCTCCTGATCGACCCAAGCGACCCGCTCGGGGTCGATACGTTCGCCACCCATCGACTGCCGCTGGACCAGGCGCCACACGCCTACGACATCTTCCAGAAGAAGCAGGACGGGGCGATCAAGATTCTGTTCCAGCCCTGAGACCGGCCACGAAAGGACCCTCGTTCATGCAACGCACGGTCAGTGACAATCTGATCGCCCAACTCCAGCAATGGGGTGTCGAGCGCATCTTCGGCTACTCCGGCGATGGCATCAACGGCATCCTCGGTGCCCTGCAGCGAGCCGACAACACGCCCGCGTACATTCCTGTCCGCCACGAGGAATCCGCCGCCCTGATGGCATCGGGTCATGCCCGGTTCACCGGCAAGGTCGGGGTCTGCCTCGCCACTCAGGGCCCCGGCGCCATCCACCTGCTGAACGGGCTCTACGATGCCCGGCTCGACCACCAGCCGGTCGTCGCCATCGTCGGGCAGGTCTCCCAGATGTCGAAAGGGAGTCATTTCCAGCAGGAAGTCGACCTCACCACTCTCTTCAAGGATGTGGCGGGCGCATTTGTGGAAATGGCCACCGAGGCGGAACAGGTCGAGCACCTGGTGGACCGGGCGATGCGGATCGCGCTTTCCGAGCGAACCGTCACCTGCATCATCATTCCGCACGATCTGCAGAACGAACCTGCCGTCGATGAGCCACCCCACGAGCATGGGGCCATGCATTCGGCCCGTGGATACAGTCCACCGCGCGTGATTCCCACGGATGCCGATCTCGCCCGGGCGGCGGAGGTGCTCAACGCCGGCAACAAGGTCGCGATGCTGGTCGGTGCCGGAGCCCTCGGCGCTACCGATGAGGTGATCGCCGTAGCCGACGCGCTTGGCGCTGGCGTCGCCAAGGCGCTGCTCGGCAAACCAGCGGTCCCCGACGACCTGCCGTTCGTCACTGGCACCACCGGCTGGCTCGGCACCACGCCCAGCAACCGGATGCTCGCCGAATGCGACACGTTGCTGATGGTCGGGTCCGGGTTTCCCTACACCGAGTTCCTGCCACCACCGGGCCAGGCGCGTGGTGTCCAGATCGACATCGCCGCTGGCGCGCTCAGCACGCGATACCCCATGGAAGTCGGCCTGGTCGGCGATGCGGCCGAAACCCTTTCCGCACTGCTGCCGCTCCTGAAGCTGGCTTCCGACCAAGCCTGGCGCTCGACCATCGAAGGCTGGGTCGGAGACTGGCATGAGGAGCTCGATCGCCGCGCCGCCCAACCGGCGAACCCGGTCAATCCGCAACTCCACTACCAGGTCATCTCGCCCCTGTTGCCGGACGATGCCCTCATCGCCGCCGACTCGGGCACCTCCACGGTCTGGTACGCTCGCAATCTCCAGATGCGGCGAGGCATGAAGGCATCGGTCTCCGGCACGCTCGCAACCATGGGATGCGCCCTGCCCTACGCGATCGCCGCCAAACTGGCCTATCCCGACCGACTCGCCTTGGCCTTCGTCGGGGACGGTGGCCTGCAGATGAACGGCCTGGCCGAACTGATCACCGTGGCCGAACAGTGGCGCGACTGGGCCGATCCCCGCCTCATCATCCATGTGTTGCACAACCGCGACCTTGGCTTCGTGACCTGGGAGCAACGTGCCATGGAAGGCTCGCCGCGCTTCCCGGTCTCGCAGCAGGTGCCGCCGTTCCCCTATGCCCGCTATGCCGACCTGATCGGCTTGCAGGGTATTCGCGTCGATGATCCATCGCAGATCGCGATCGCGTGGCGCGACGCCCTGAACGCCGACCGCCCGGTCGTGATCGAGGCGATCACCGACCCGGATGTGCCAACCCTGCCACCGGAGCCCGACGCCCAGGTGGTGGACAAGCTCAAGCAGGCGCTGGCCAAAGAGCCGGATGCCGATCACGTATGGCACATGCTGGCCGACGCCGGCGTCGAACGCCCCGCCAGACATCAGTAGCGTTCCATGTCTTTACATCACAAGGGAGATGACCATGAACCCGATTGTCTGTGGCAGCTGCCAAACCGAGAATCCCGGCGATGCCGACTTCTGCGAGGGATGTGGCGCGCCACTGACCCAGTCGGCCGAGGCCGAAGTGATGGAAGGGCAGGCCGCGATGGACCATGGCACCCTTGGTGACCGTCCACTGTCCACTACGCCGGAATCCGGTCATGTGCCCGGCACCGATACAACCGTCCGAGAGGGCCTGCCGACCGACTAGGCACGCAGGCGGCGGACCGGCTGTGGTGCCCTAGTCGACGAACATGGCCGATGTTTCCCAGGTATCGAAGATCCCGACCGGCATCGCCACTTCGCTCCGCCTCGTCGGCGTCATCTTCGACAGGGTCGCCAGCGACCGGTCCGCCTCTTCCAGCATCTGACTGGCCAGTTCCAGCGCCTGCCGTAACGCTTCCACCTTTTCCCGGATCCGCTGCAGATCGAGCAGCCAGTCCTCCGAGACTGCGTCTGGCACGTCGTCGAGCCGCTGGCTCTCTTCGAACGTGAGCCACCCCGACGAAACCAGGAGTTCGCCCAGCGACACCTCGAGCGCGTGCGCTATCTGCAACAGGCGCTCGCGCCGAGGCATCGCCACCCGATTGCTTTCCAGCCGCGACACATCCGACTGCCGCACACTGCCGCCCAGCC
>JAEZJB010000155.1 GCA_023415845.1 Chloroflexota bacterium
GCTATCGCGGCCGGTTCGACCTGGTTCCCTGGGGCGCGGCAGGTGTCGTCGCGGTCGCCACCTCCTACCTGCTGCCCGGCACCTGGTACGTGATGGCGGGGGGGATCACCGGCTTCGTCGTTGGCTATTTCTGGGCGCCACGGCCGGTCGCGGTGGAGGAGGTCCAGCCTTGAAGCCAACTGTCCCCGACCTCCCATCAACTCGTGTCACGCTCACCCGGGCAGGGCTGCGCCGTGGTCTCAAGGCCTCCACCCCGCTGATCCCGGGCATTCTCGTCTTTGGCATGCTCTGCGGCGTCGTTGCCCGCCAGGCCGGACTCACCTTCCTCGAAAACCTGCTGATGAATATGGTGGTGTTCTCCGGGGCCGCCCAACTTGCCTCGCTCGACCAGTGGACAGACCCGCTCCCCATTCTCGCCATCGTCATCACCACCCTGCTGATCAATCTCCGTTTCCTGCTGCTCGGCATCTCGGCTCAACCCTGGCTGCGCTTTATCTCCCCGCGCATTGTCTATCCCAACCTCTCGATCATCACCGACCAGGGCTGGACAATCGGCATGGTCGGCTACCAGCGGGGCGAGCGCGACGCGGGGTACTTCTTCGGCGCCAACCTGATGATCTGGCCCGTCTGGATCGCAGCGGCCATCGCTGGCTACCTGGTTGGCACCGGTCTTGGCGACCCGGCTCGCATCGGCCTCGATTTCTCGATCACGGTCATCTTCGCCGCCAACCTTGTCTCCGCCTGGCGTGGGCGATCCGACGCCATCCCCTGGCTGGCCGCCGCCGGGGCCGCCCTGCTGGCTGCCTGGTTGATCCCCGGAAACTGGTACATCCTGATCGGCGGCATCACCGGATTTGTCGCTGGTGTGCTCAAGACCCCGTCAACCCCGACCATAGTCGCAAAGGGCGAATCGTCGACATGAGTGTGCATCCCCAGGCCCTGCTCGCCATCGCCCTGATGGCGCTGGTCACCTACGCCTGCCGAGCCGGCGGCTACTGGATGAAGGGACGCGTCCGTATCTCCCCTCGCGTCGAAGCCGGCCTGACCTATCTGCCGGGCGCAGTCCTGATTTCGCTCGTCGCCCCCGCGATGGCGCGGGAGGGGATTCCTGGCGTTGCCGCGGTTGCCGTCACCGCCGTCCTGATGCGCCTGTCCAACAACCTGTTGATTTCGATGGTCGGTGGCATCTTCACTGTCTGGCTCGTGCGCCTCATCACCTGACGCCGTCCCAACCATCGGCCGCACCGACCACCATCTCCATCTCACGAACGGACGCCCACACCGTTCTACGAAAAGACACCCGATCCCGCCCCGAACGGAGATGCCCTGTGACCCAGACCCCGAGCCTGACCACCGCCGACGACCTCCGCCAGTGGACCGCCGCACGCTGGCAGGCATTCGTAGCGGCTACCGACGCCATACCCGACGAGCGTTGGACCACCGTCAGTGATGTCGCGGGCTGGTCGATCCGCGACCACGTCGCCCATGTCACCCGCTGGGACGAATCGCTCATTGCCCTCGTGCGCGATGGCACGCCCCGTCAGGCCACCCTCCTGGTCTCCGACGAGGATTGGCACGCTGGCGGCTATGACGCCATGAACGAAGCGATTCGCCAGCAAACCCTCTATCTCTCGCCGGCCGAGGTTCGCGACCGCCGCGATGCCGTTTGGGCCGAGCTGTTCGCCTTGCTCGAAACCTTCGACGATGCCACCATCCACCGCCCCGGCGCGGACTTTGGCCTCAACTACGGCCGGAACGAGACCTTTCTCGAAACGCTCGTCGATGATCTCGGCGTTCACTACGACCAGCATCGCCAGTACATCGAGCGGATCGTCGCCACCGCCGACCTGACCACCCCCGATGACTACCGCGCCCTCGCCGACCAGCGCTGGGCGGAATTCACCGCCTTCCTCGACGGCCTCGCTGCAGACGACTGGACCAGGTGGACCGATGCCAATGGCTGGACCGTCAAGGATCACGTCGCTCACGTCATCGACTGGGACGCTGCCTGGAATTCGCAGGCCACCGGCGGCAGGTCCCAACGCGAGTGGCTCGATGTGCCAGACGACGTCTGGGAGCAGGGCGTCGACGCCATCAACGCCACCCTTCGCGACCGCTCTCAGGATCTGACGCCCGCCCAGGTCCGGGCCAACCTCGACGCCCGGATCGCGGAGAGTCGTCATAACCTCGATACCATCGATCTCCTGCAGGAGGCCCGTGTCCTGGGTCTCGCTCGCCCCGACGATGACCGGTCCATGATCCGGGCCTTCATCGACGACCAGGCCGAACACTTCGAGGAGCACCATCGCTACATGGATCGCATCGTCGACGAAGGGCGTGCGCAATCGGGGAGCCAGACCGCTTGACCCTCACGTAACGTCAGGCTCTATCCTCATCGCAGGGCTGGGAAATGGTTCCCGCCTCGGGAGGAATCGAGCGCATGGCAATTCGGCCTGGCTACCGGGTTGGTGAGGTGGCGAAGCTCGCTGGGGTAACGATCCGGACGTTACACCACTACGAGAAGATCGGCCTCCTGGCCCCGAGCCAGCGCACCGCGGCAGGCTACCGGCTCTACACCGATGCCGACCTTGATCGCCTGTCCCGCGTGCTCTATTACCGCGAGCTCGGTTTCCCCCTCGACGATATCGCTCGCCTCCTGGCCGACCCCTCGACGGCACGTCTGGAACATCTCCGGCGACAGCAATCCCTGCTGCATCAGCAGTTGCACCGGGTTCAGGCAATGGTTGAGGCGATCGAACGAGAAGTGGAGGCTGCCATGAGTGGCTACAACCTTACTGCCGAAGAAAAACTTGCGGTCTTCGGTGATTTCGACCCCGACCAGTACCAGGCCGAAGCAGAGGAGCGCTGGGGCGAGACCGATGCCTGGCAACAATCCCGCCAACGCACCGCCCAGTACGACAAGGCCGACTGGGAACGGATTCAGGCCGAGGCGGCGGCAATCAACGAGCGATTCGTCGCCTTGATGCGCGACGGGGTTGAACCGATCTCCGAAGCCGCGATGGCGCTCGCCGAGGAGCACCGGAACCACATTTCACGCTGGTTCTACACTTGCAGTCACGAGTTCCATCGCGGGCTTGGTGACATGTATATTGCCGACCCTCGGTTCACCGCGAACATCGACGCCACCGCTCCCGGTCTGGCCGCCTACATGCGCGACGCCATCGCCGCCAACGCGGACCGTGCCCGAGAGTAGGGGCGCTCCGCAAGCCAATGGCGCACGAAACGGGCCGGGGAATTTCTCCCTGGCCCGTTCGCCTCTTGCAGTTGACGTAATGCCTTACGGTTGCCGCAGCGCCCAGATCGAGTCCGGGAACCGCTCCTTGATCTCCTGCCAGACCTGTTTCGCCGCCTTTGGCGAGTTGCCATCGCGGAAGTAGGTGGCCATCCCTCGCCAGTAGATCGCTTCCGCCGTCAGCGGACCGTCCGGATGGCGTTCTTCGACGCGCCGGAAGGCCGCAATCGAGCGGTCCGATTCCTTCCAGCGCATCGCGACCATCCCTTCACCAATGTCGAGGATGTCCAGCATCTCGGTCGCCGGCAGGTAGTTCACCGAGGTGTACCTCACCTTGCCCGAGTGATCGGCGATCAGCACGGTTGGCGTCCAGAATATCTGGTTCGCCCTCGTAAACTCGCGATCGGCAAACAGGTCGAGCTTCAGCGGAACGAACCGGTTCCGGATCTCGGCGGCCACCACCGGGTCTCTGAAAGTCTCTTCATCCAGCTTGACGCATCCGCCGCAATCGTCCTGGTAGACATCGATCAGGATCGGCCGGCGCAGTCGTCGCGCCTCCGCAAACGCCGTCTCCCGCTCGGTGAACCACTCGATCGTGGCCGGGGGAGTGAGCAGGTCAGTCATCGTCGAATCTCCCGTCATCACCTGATTACTTACTAGACGTAAGTATAGCACGTTTGCCCACGAAACCGGATCGGCTTCCCGGCCGTACTAGAATGGAAACACACCGGGTCACAGCCAATCCGCACGAACGTTTGCCCGGAGTTCAGGAGTCTCGCCCATGCCGTCCCTCGATCGCCTTCCCCTCGCCGTGAATCGCCGGCATCTCTTCGGCCTCGCGGCCGGCGCCCTCGTGTCGTCCCGCCTTGGACTCCTTTCCGCCAGCGCCCAGCAGACGGGGCCGTGGACCTTCCTCGTGCTCGGCCTTGACTGGCTCGACGAAGCCCCCAGCCAGCGCTCCGATATCATGATGCTCGCTCGCGTCGACCCGGAGGCCAATTCGGTCCGCACCCTCTCGATCCCCCGTGACCTCTACACCGAAATTCCCGGCCACGGCTGGGACAAGCTCAATGCCGCCTTCCAGGTCGGCCTCGCGAGTTCGACACCCGACGATTGGGACGCCGGTGCTACCCACACCGTTCGCACCATGACCATGGCGTTCGGCGTGCCTATTGATGGCTACGCGGTCACCGACATGACCGTCTTTCCCGAACTCGTCGATGCTGTCGGTGGGATCACCGTCGACAACCCTTATGAGTTGACCGACCAATACTGGGACGATCTCGTCCTTCCCTCCGGCCCGCTTGAACTCGACGGCGAACTCGCGCTCAAGTACGTTCGGGCCCGCTCGCAGGATGGCGACGGTGGCCGTGTCATGCGCCAGCACCTCGTCCTTGAGGCGCTCCTCGCCAAATTGCAGAGCGATGCCATGCTCTCCCGCCTGCCCCAACTCGTCGAAACCTTCAACGGGCAGGTCGAGTCCTCCATCCCGCTCTCCACCCAGGTCGAACTGATGTCGATGGTTCCAGACCTGACCTCGGCCGATCTCGACTTCTCCAATATCGACAGCCAGCTCACACCCGGCTGGACTGAAGGCGGTGCCTGGATCTACGAGGCCGATTGGTCCACCCTCCCCGCCTACGTTCAGGGATGGCTCGATGGCGAAATCGAATAGCACTCTCCCGTACAATTGACCCAAACCTGTCGAGCGGGACTGCCATCTGGCTGGTCCCGCTCATCTATCGCTTTCGCACCCAGGAATCAGGACCGTGACCGCCCCAACGACTACCAGGCTCTCCGCACCGGAACTCGCCCGCGAGCAGGGGGTGAATCCGGTCGACTATCTGCGCAGTCGTGGGTTCGTCTACGACATGACTGACGAAGAGGGCCTGCGCGCCGCCTTCGACAACGGTCCGGTCACCGCCTACATCGGCTTTGATCCGACCGGGAAATCACTGCATGCCGGGCACATGGTCTCCATCATGTTGCTCGCCACCCTGCAGCGAATGGGTCACCGGCCAATCGCCCTCGGCGGCGGTGGCACCGCCATGGTCGGCGATCCAACCGGCAAGACCTCGTCGCGCGAGGTGATCACGCTGGAAGATCTTGAGCACAACCTGGTCGGCATTCAGTCCCAGCTGGCGAAATACCTCGACTACGAGGGCGGTCGTTTCGGCGACAATCCGGCGGCGCTGATGCTGAACAACGCCGACTGGCTCCTCAAGCTTGAGTACATCCCGTTCCTCCGCGATATCGGCCGTCACTTCTCGGTCAACGAGATGCTGACCCTGGAGACCTACCGCACCCGGCTGGACAGCGGTCAGGGCCTCAACTTCGTCGAGTTCAATTACCGTCTCGTCCAGTCCTACGACTTCCTCCATCTCTTCCGCACCGAAAACTGTGTGCTGCAGATGGGCGGGTCCGACCAGTGGGCCAACATCACCGGCGGCGTCGAGCTGATTCGCCGCGCCGATGCCGGCAAGGCCTTCGCGCTCGTCTCGCCGCTCATCACCACGGCCTCGGGCGAGAAGATGGGCAAGACAGGCTCCGGCCTGCGCGTCTGGCTCGATCCAGCCCTCTTCTCTCCCTACGACTACTACCAGTACTGGGTGAACACCGAGGATGCCATGGTGGGCACCTACCTCCGCCAGTTCACGTTCCTCGTCGAAGACGAAATCGCCGATCTGACCTCGGTCTCCGGGGAGGCGCTCCGCGAAGCCAAGCAGCGACTTGCCTGGGAAGCGACTGCGCTTGCCCACAGTGCTGCGGAAGCCGATGCCGCTCGGGATGCCTCACAGGCGCTCTTCTCCGGAAATCGTGGTTCGATAACGTCCGCCGATGCCTCGCTTCCGACCACCGAGATCGCCGCCTCGGACCTGACCGATGCCTTCACCCTGGCCGACGTTTTCGTGGCGGCCGAGCTGGCAAAATCGCGTGGCGAGGCCCGTCGGCTAGCCCAGCAGGGTGGTCTCTCCGTCGATGACGAGAAAGTCACCGACGTGGACCAGCCGTTCACCGCCGTGCTCGGCGATCAATCGGCCGTGCTGCTCCGTGCGGGCAAGAAGCGCTTCAAGCGCGTCGCCATCATCTGATCGCTCCAACCCGTTCCTGTGTACTGAAGGGAGGTCCTGGCGGAGTCACGCCGACCTCCCTTCAGCATGTCAATGTGACATCCACAGCCTCCGCACTCTGACGCTGTTGCCCCCATCCAAACGACCTGGGAAACGCTCCGTATCCGAGTGCCGTCGATCTGCACCCGTGCCATCGCGCGTGACCGCACAAGTCGCGGTTCGACGGTAGCGGCTTTCCTGACGTATCGCAGGACCGAATCCAAAACCCTGTCCGTCAAGGCATTTCATGCATAGACAGAAGATTGTATGAAGATGTGGCCAGAACGCATTCGATGCATTGATGAAGTTGCCGTTATGATTTATATCCAGATGCCCTGACGCCGCATCATGTGATGCTCCCTCGGTTAGTCAATCCCTGTGCTTGCGTTCTGGACGCTGGGTGAGTCGCTTGACCGCTGACCAGCGAAGGTCGTGCGGGCCGTTTGAATTCACCATCGGCGCATTGACTGCCCGAGGGCGTAGCCCAGAGGAGATCTCTCGATGCATCGCCCCGAAACTCGGTTACGCGTTCCTGTCTCGCTAAAGGTCAACGGGTCTGGCTACTCCCTGCTCGTCGAACCTCGCTGTACGCTGCTTGACGTGCTGCGTCACGATCTTGACCTGACGGGAACGAAGAAGGTCTGCGACATGGGCAACTGCGGTGCCTGCACGGTCGTGGTCGATGGCCAGTCCATGTATAGCTGCCTGTTGCTGGCCGTGGACTGTGACGACCGCGAGGTGCTCACCATCGAAGGTGTCGCCGATGGCAACACGCTATCACCGTTGCAGCAGGCATTCATCGAGGAAGACGCCTTCCAGTGTGGATATTGCACGTCCGGGCAGATCATGTCGCTCCACGCCCTGCTTGCAGCCGAATCAGATCCGACCGACGAGCAGATCGAACTGGCGGTGAGTGGCAATCTCTGCCGTTGCGGCGCGTACCCCAACATCCTCAAGGCCGCTCGTCGAGCCGCGGGGGTCAATCGGGGAGAATCCGCGAACTCCCTGGCCTCCACCCAGGCTGCAGGAGGTCGATCATGAGCAACCCTCGCGTGCAGATCAGTGGTGAAGGACCCGATACGCAGGTCACGCTTGTCGAACAGGATGATGTCCACACCTGGCCAGCGAACGCCAACCTCGCCGTCGTTGGCCAGCCTGCTTCGCGCCTGGAAGGCTTCGAGAAGGTCACCGGGCGAGCGCGGTATACCTCCGATGTTCGCCTGCCACGGCAACTTTACGCTCGCGTCCTGCGCAGTCCCCATCCACATGCCCGCATCTCGCGCATAGACACGTCGAAGGCGGAGAACCTGAGTGGCGTCCATGCCGTGCTCAGCTCCATCAATGCTGGCGACATTCCGTGGTACGGCAACAGCTACCTGTTTGACCATACCGTGCGATTCATTGGCGATGAGGTCGCCGTGGTTGCCGCCGAATCCGAGGAACTCGCCGCCGATGCACTCCGCCTGATCGACGTGGAATACGAGATTCTGCCGTTTGTGACTGATCTTGATTCAGCCCTCGACCCCGATGCACCCCCGATTCATGAGGGTGGAAATCTGGCCGATGAGCCCACCATCTACGACCGTGGCGACGTCGAACAGGGACTTGCTGCGGCTGACGTCGTTATCGACCGCAGGTTTGTGACCTCCGGTGCTGTCCACAACAGCCTGGAACCGCACGGTTGCACAGCTGCCTGGGATGGCGACGCACTTACGCTCTGGAACTCCACTCAATCCGTATTCACCATTCGCGAGGAAGTTGCCGCCGCTCTGGGCCTTCCGGAGCATCGCGTCCGGGTGATCAAGGAACACATGGGCGGTGGCTTTGGCGCCAAGCAGATTTCCTGGAAACAGGATGTGATCGCCGCCTTGCTTTCGCGCCAGGCCGGGCGTCCCGTGCAACTGATGCTCGACCGGGAAGCGGAAAACCTCGCAGTTGGGAATCGCAACAACACCCGGCAGCACGTCCGGCTCGGGGCAACCAGGGATGGCATCCTCACCGCCATCTGGGTCGAAATCCTGCAGGCTCGTGGGGCGTACGCGACCGGCGGAGAAGCCAGCAACGTCAGTGGCATGTATCAGACGCTCTATAAATGTGCGAATGTCCATACGAGCCAAACGTCAGTCCATATCAACGCCGGACCAGCAGTGGCGTTTCGGGCCCCTGGTCATGTCGAAGCGGCCTTCGCGCTCGAGCAGGCGATGGATGAATTGGCTCGCGCGCTGCAACTGGACCCGATTGAGTTGCGACGACGAAACTACACCGAACGTGAACAAACCGAAGACAAGCCCTATTCGCTCCCGGAAGGGTTGCGACTCTGCTACGACAAGGTGGCCCAGGCTGCATCCTGGAGGAGTGAGCGAGTCAAACCAACGACCAGCACCAGGCGCGTGGGGATTGGTTTCGCCGCGCACGATTGGGCCGGTGGCAGTGGACATCCTCCTGGCTATGCCTGGATTGAGCTTCTGCCCGACGGCACAGCCAACGTGATCACCGGAACCCAGGACATCGGCACCGGTACCCGCACCGGATTGGCGCAGGTCGCCGCCGAGGAGTTGGGCATCACGCTTGACCGTATCGCATTTCGCCTTGGAGACACCGGTGCTGGCCCGTACGCACCCGTGAGTTCTGGCAGTGCCACGCAGGCCACCATCGGCCCCGCCATCCGCGACGCGGCGGCCCAGGTCAGGCGCCAGATTCTCTCGATTGCCTCCACCCTCCTGGAGATTCCGGCTGAACGGCTCTCCATCCGCGAGAACCAGATCCTCGTCGACGGGAATCGGGAGCGTGCAACTGACCTGTCGGAAATCACCGGCCAGATCGGCCCCGGAACCATTCAGGCCCGCGGAGTCCGCTCCGCGAATCCGGATGACAAGGCAATTCGAACCTTTGGCGCTCAGGTGGCCGAGGTCGAAGTCGACCTTGAAACAGGCGAGATTCGTGTTCTGCGCATCGTTACCGCCCACGACATCGGGCGAATCGTCAATCCGAAGATCGTCGATAGCCAGGTGGTAGGCGGAGTCATCCAGGGGCTGGGGTTTGCCATGTCCGAGGAACGCGTCATTGACCACCGGCTTGGTCGCGTCATGAACCCCAACCTTGAGGAATACAAGGTTCCGACGATCCTGGACATTCCCGATATCGAGCATGTCCATGTCGATGTCGCGGATGTCGTCGCGAACTCGACCGGCGCGAAGGGCGTTGGCGAACCGCCGTTGATCCCGACCGCCCCCGCCATCGCCAATGCCGTCTTTGATGCCGTCGGTGTTCGGCTCGATGCCAACCCTTTCACTCACCG
Source organism: Chloroflexota bacterium (assembly GCA_023415845.1). GTDB lineage: Bacteria > Chloroflexota > Chloroflexia > Thermomicrobiales > UBA6265 > JACCYX01. Next base: position 9,662 of record JAEZJB010000155.1, read on the forward strand.
GCGATTGCTCGACCTGCTTAACAGCCAGGAGCACCACGCATGAACGAGTTTTCCTATACGCGTCCCGCGACGCTGGATGAGGCACTGGTGCTGCTTGAGCCACAGGTCGGGGAATCTGACGCTCGGTCGCTTCTGGCCGGTGGAACCGACCTGCTGACGCTCATCAAGGGGTCGATTTTGGCGCCCCGGCAACTGATCGATATCAAGCGCCTGCTCGAACTCGAACGCGACATCACGGTTACCGATGGGGGGCTCCGCATTGGAGCGTTGGCAACGCTGGCACAACTCCAGGCTGATCCACGGGTACAGGAGTCTTTCTCGGCCCTCGCCCAGGCTGCTGGCCTGGCCGCGAGTCCTCAGTTGCGGCATATGGCCACCATCGGTGGCAACCTGCTCCAACAGCCACGCTGCTGGTACTTCCGGGATGAGCAGGTCTCATGTTGGCGCAAGGGTGGTGATTCCTGTCCGGCAGCTGATCCCCAGGGCGAAAACCAGCATCACGCCCTGTTCGGCGATGGCCCGTGCTATGCCGTCCATCCTTCAGACCCCGCGGCCGCCCTCCTCGCCTTCTCCGCTCAGGTCCGGGTGCGCGACCGGCAGGGTGAACGTTCCATCCCACTTGAGGAGTTCTATACCGTGCCGACCGATGGGCATCGGCAGGAGCACCAGTTGCCACCCGGCAGCCTGATTACGGCGATCGAGCTTCCGTCTGGGTCAACCGCTGCCCGCAGCGTCTATCTCAAGGCAATGGATCGCCGGGCGTGGGCATTCGCGTTGGTCGGAGTGGCCGCTCAGGTCACCGTGCAGGGCGGCCTGATCTCAACAGCGACTCTGGTCCTCAATGGGGTGGCGCCAATTCCGTGGCGGGTCCCCGCTGCGGAGGCCGAACTGGTCGGCAAGGCACCCGGCCCGGAGGTATTTACCGCAGCTGCCGAGGTCGCGCTTCAGGATGCTCGGCCGCTTGCAAAGAACGGCTACAAGATCGAGTTGGCGAAGGGATTGATCGAGCGCGCCCTCGCGGCGACCACCAGTTGATCGCGACCGTAACCTTGAACGCTGCCTGACAGTCTCGACAAAACCGCCGGTTTCTTCTGTGAGAACCGGCGGTTTTGCTCGGCTTAGGTTGCTGGATGTTGATGCCTCGACGAGTCCTGCGATTTCGGGGTGATCCGGTAGGCGCATCGTCGGGCGCCCGCCAGGATGTGCTCGATCCGTTCGACTTCCAGATCGGGGCCAAGCACGTCACGGAACACGTTCAGTTCGGCCCGGCAGAATCGCTGGCACTGCGCTGCCGCCGCGCAGATCGGACAATGGTTCTCGACCAGCAGGTAGCCATCGGCGTCTTCCATCCACTCGGCCATGTAGCCTTCGTCCGAGCGAATCTCTGCCAGTCGAGCGATGCGCTCGACCGGCGACGACGCCCCTTCCATTCGATGGTGGTAGGCTTCCTCGGCCTCTCGCTCCCGCGTCGCAATCACCGTTTCCAGCGCCTCTTCGCCGAGTTGGGTCCGCACGATGTCGAGCAGGTCCACGGTCAGTTGGGCGTGCGTGTCCGGAAACCTGCCGGCGGCGGCACGCGTCAGGTGCCACATCGCGACCGGTCGGCCAACTCCCCGCACTTCGTTCCGTGCTTCGACCAGCCCCTGGTCCTCCAGGCGCAGCAACTGCTGACGCGCCGCCTCGCCCGAGATGCCGAGTGACCGGCCCAGCACCGCCGATGACTGCGGTCCGTGCATTTTCAACGCAAACAGCAACCGGTCGGACGGCGTGCGGGATATGGTTGGCGTGGGAGGAGGGGTAGTGGACATCATCGCTTGCCTGACGAGGGTATTCTCCAAGGTCTCCCTTTGAAAATACCCTGTTCTGGCCATCTGCGCAACGCGGCGGGCTGCCCGCCTGTCCGGGAGACTCCCGTTGCACCGGCTCGTCGGTGGTCCGATGTGCGATGCCGTGATCAGGCGACGTGATGCCAGGGCAGCCAAACCGCCAGCGGGAGCGGGGAGGAGCATGATCTGGCCACTCGTTCGTGGCACGCGGTCGATGCAAGGGCGGCTCAGGTCGAGAGGATGCTTCAGTCTTCGTCCGCGAACCGCGTCACCGCGCCAGGTCCGACATAGGTGCCGACTCGCTCGCCCTGCACCACCTTCAGCATCGCTCCCTCATCCCCGGCATCGAAGACGTGGATCGGGACCTGATGATCCCGGGCCAGGATGAAGGCACTCTGGTCCATCACGTTCAGGTCGTTGGCAACCACATCGTCGTAGGTGACCTCGGCATATCGCCGGGCATCCGGGAACTTGTTCGGGTCGGCATCGAACACGCCATTTACGCCCTGCTTTGCCGCGAGGATCGCGTCGGCACGCATCTCGATTGCCCGCTGCACGGCCGGATAATCCGTCGTCACGAACGGTTGGCCGATCCCGGCCGCGAACACCACGATGTAGCCGTTCTCGAGGTGCTTGATCGCCCGCAGCCGGATGTACGGCTCGGCCACCGCCGCAATTGGCATTGCGGTCATCACCCTGACTTCGGGTGCCCCATGTGAAGAAAGGGCTCCTCGCAGGATCAGGCTGTTCACCACCGTCGCCATCATCCCGATGTTATCGGCCTCGGCCCGTTCGATCCCCCAGTCGGTCGCCAACCGCCCCCGGAAGATGTTGCCGCCACCGACCATGATCGCCACCTGCACACCTGCGTCCGTCAGCGAGACGATTTCACGCACTAGCGCATCGACTGCCGCCCGGTCGATGCCCCCCTCCGCCGTTCCGGCAAACGCGCCGCCGCTGAGTTTGATCAATACTCGTGAGTAGGCCATACCGCCCCCTTTTCCCGCTTGTGGATGTCGCGCCCGGTCTCCATTTCCTCTGGAGGAAAAATACCCGATCATCGGCATATGTGTCCGTTCATTGCTGACCAGTTGTGAGGGGGCAAGGGCATTCCTGCCGCGAGTCAGCAGGTGGATTTCTCGGGAAGATCTTCTCCGCCGTGAAAGGGAACGGGTTTGGGTCCAGTTTCACGGGAGGTGGCGGGATTTCGCCCGTTCGATGCGTACGATAGGTAGGCCTACCCGCCTGTTGCGGCGCACCCGAGTGCCAATCGGCGCCATCTCCGCATGAAGTCGCACGAATTCGCATGAATTGAGGCTCGAAAAGCCCATGGATTCAACGATTTGCGAATTAATGAATTTGAGAATTAATGCGGACGTGTTTCTCCGGAGCCTGTTCGAGCCGCGTCGAATCACCGTCTTGCAGTCCCGCTCTTACCAAGGGTGCCGTAGAATGTGAGAGTCATTCGCGACTGGCGTAAGTCGGCCAGAATCTGCCTGATTCTGGCTGATTCTGCCCCTCCTCGGTGAGGTCGAACCAGTCGCCCACCGCCTCATCGGCACGGAAAGGAACCTCGTCTCCATGACTGAACAGCCGCAGGCTCGCGACAATGCTGTCGGCGCGCGCGCGCAACTCACCACCAGCTCCGGCACCACCTATCACTACTACCGGCTCGAGCGCCTTGTGGAACTCGGCCTGGTCGACAACCTCGAGCGTCTGCCGTTCACCGTGCGGATTCTGCTCGAGAATGTCCTCCGCAATGTTGGGGGTGAGTTTGCCGAGCAGCGGCACCTCGAGGCCCTCGCCAGATGGCAGCCCGTCGCCGGGTTGGCCGACGAGGACTTCGAGCTTCCGTTCCTCCCCGCTCGCGTGGTGCTGCAGGACTTCACCGGTGTTCCCTGCGTCGTCGATCTGGCTGCCATGCGCGACGCCGTCGGCGAGATGGGCGGAGACGTTACCAAAATCAACCCGCTCGTGCCGGTTGACCTCGTCATCGATCATTCGGTGCAGGTCGATAACTTCGGCACGCTGAGCGCCTTCGCCTACAACGTCGAGCGCGAATACGAGCGGAACCGGGAGCGCTACGAACTGCTTCGCTGGGGGCAGGGTGCATTCCAGAACTTCCGCGTCGTCCCTCCGGGCACCGGCATCGTCCACCAGGTCAACCTCGAGTACCTGGCGCCTGTTGTCGCCACAAAGCAGGACGAGGATGGTCTCGTCGCCTTCCCGGACACCCTCGTCGGGACCGACTCCCACACCACCATGATCAACGCCCTCGGCGTGCTGGGGTATGGCGTTGGTGGCATTGAGGCCGAGGCGGTCATGCTTGGCCAGCCGCTCTACCAGCTTTCGCCCGAGGTGGTGGGCCTCAAGTTCACCGGTGGCATGAACCCTGGTTGCACCGCCACCGACCTCGTCCTCGCCGTCACCGAATTGCTCCGCAAGCACGGTGTGGTCGGTCGCTTCGTCGAATACTGTGGCGCGGGTTTGAGCAATCTCAGCCTCGCCGACCGGGCCACCATCGCGAACATGGCCCCCGAATACGGCGCCACGGCTGGTCTCTTCCCCATCGATGACGAAACCCTTCGCTACCTGCGCCTGACTGGCCGGGACGAAGAGACCATTGATCTCGTCGAGCGCTACGCGAAGGCGCAGGGGCTTTTCCGCACCGACGACATGCCGGATCCACAGTTCAACGACCTGCTGGAACTTGATCTTTCCACCATTGAGCCCAGCCTTGCCGGTCCGCGCCGACCGCAGGACCGCATCGCGCTCGGTGGCGTCCAGAGCGTCTTCCGCCGTGCCTACGAGACGGTCTTCTCCTCGGAAGCGACCGAGATCGCGCAGCCCGATGGTTACGACCGGCAGACCCTCGACAGCTTCCCCGCCAGCGATCCTCCTGCCGCCATGGCTGGCCAGACCGAGGAGGGAACGCTGCCCGGAGATGCGGTCGACGATGCGATTGCCGCCGAATACCTCGAGCCAACCACCGGCCTGCCCCACATGGGCGATGTGCGGATCACCATTGACGAAGAACAGACCGGTCTCCATCATGGCTCGGTCGTGATTGCCGCCATCACCTCCTGCACCAACACCTCGAACCCGTCGGTGATGCTTGGTGCCGGCCTTCTCGCCAAAAAGGCGGTCGAGCGCGGGCTGGATGTTCCACCCTACGTCAAGACCTCTCTGGCTCCCGGCTCCCAGGTGGTGACCCGCTATCTCGATGAAGCGGGCGTCACGCCCTATCTCGAAGCCCTCGGCTTCCACACCGTCGGCTATGGCTGCACCACCTGTATCGGTAACTCCGGTCCGCTTCCCGACGAGGTCGCGGTGGCCGTTGACGAAAACGAACTGGTGGTCGCCTCGGTGCTTTCCGGCAACCGGAACTTCGAAGGCCGCATTCACCCGCAGGTCCGGGCGTCATTCCTCGCCTCGCCGCCGCTGGTGGTTGCCTACGCCCTTGCCGGCACCGTCGATATCAATCTCAACTCCGAGCCGCTCGGCACCGATCCGAACGGGCAGCCGGTGTATCTCGCCGACATCTGGCCGACCCCCGAGGACGTCCAACTCGCCATCAGCACCGCAGTCTCGCCCGAGATGTTCCGCGAGGAATACAGCACCGTCTTCGCCGGCGACGATCGCTGGCAGAATCTCCCGACCCCGGAAGGCGATCGCTTCACCTGGGACATCGGCTCAACCTACGTCCGTCGCCCCACCTTCTTCGAGGATCTCTCTCCTGAGCCGAAGCCGGTCGAAGACATTACCGGCGCTCGCGTCCTCGCCTATCTCGGTGACTCGGTGACCACCGACCACATCTCACCGGCTGGATCGATCGCCAAGACCAGCCCCGCCGGCGAATACCTCATCAACATGGATGTCGAGCAGCGCGACTTCAACTCCTATGGGTCCCGCCGCGGCAACCACGAGGTGATGGTGCGTGGCACCTTCGCCAACATCCGCCTCCGCAACCAGCTGGCCGATGGCAAGGAAGGCAACTGGACCACCTACTTCCCAACCGGCGAAATCACCTCCATCTGGGAAGCGTCCATGCGCTACCAGGAGCAGGGCACCGATCTCATCGTCCTCGCCGGCAAGGAATACGGAACTGGTTCGTCCCGAGACTGGGCGGCCAAGGGGACGCTCATGCTGGGTGTGAAGGCGGTCATCGCCGAGAGTTTCGAGCGTATCCATCGCTCCAACCTGGTCGGCATGGGAGTCCTCCCGCTGCAGTTCCTCCCTGACCAGTCGGCGGCGTCCATCGGACTCACCGGCACCGAGACGTTCTCCATTCGCGATCTCGATGCCAACCTTGCGCCGGGCGCCATCCTCACCATCGACGTCACCCGTGAAGACGGCACGACCACCTCGTTCCAGGCGCTCGCGCGCGTCGATTCCAACGTCGATGTGCACTACTACCGCAATGGCGGTATCCTGCCGGCCGTGCTCCGCCGCCTGATGGAGGCGTAGTACCTCTTCAGCTCATTCGTGGCGTCAATCGCCCCTCCCCGGTGGACCTGTTAGGCTTTCCACCGGTCGAGGGGCGATGCCGATAGCGCCTCAAATCACAGGGGAGTTCCGTGCCAACAGGTCGTTTCGAGGTCGCCACCATTGTCGGCAGCCTGCGCCGCCGGTCCTACAACCGCTCGTTGATGCAAACGACCATGCTGGTCGCCCCTGAAGACATGCATCTCTATGAGGTGCCGACCGACCGCCTCCCCTTCTTCGACGAAGATCTCGAACGCCAGGGTGATCCTCCTGCCGTGGCCGAGTTCAAGCAGGCGATCGATCGGGCCGATGCCCTCCTCATCTTCACCCCCGAGTATGGCTACTCGATCCCGGGTGTCCTCAAGAATGCCCTCGACTGGGCGTCCCGCCCCACCGGCCGCTCCGTCCTCCGCGGCATGCCGGTTGGCGTGATGGGGGCCAGCAGCGGACGCTCTGGCACCATGCGGGCGCAGTTGCACCTCCGCCAGGTCCTGCTGCATATGGGGGCCGTCACCATGCCCGGTCCCGAGGTCTACGTCTCGTTCGCCGAGGGCAAGTTCAATCAGCTCGGTGAATTGACCGACCAGACGTCGCTCGACCAGGTCAAGGCGTTCATGGCCGCGTTCGATGAGTGGATGAAACTCCTTGTAACCGCGCGGTAAATGCAACCACTTCCTCCTGGTGGTCGTTAGCCATGTGGACCATTTGACGACGAGGCTCGAACCGACGCCTCGCCTGGAGGAATACATGTCGCTCTCATCACGCTCGTTTCATCGTCGCCGGCTGCTTGGAGCCTTCGGTCTCGCCGGACTTGCCACCACCGGGCTCCTGCCTGCTGCCAGCGCCCAACGAAGTCCGTTCGCCACGCCGACGGCCCCGGGAGGAGCCACCAGCACTGCCGCGCACGGCCCGCTCGGGCAGTTGCTCAGAATGATTCCCCTGACCAGCGTCGAGGCACAGTCGTCCAACCCGTTGTGGACCTATGTCGACATTGCTCGCCAGTACACAGCGCTCGGCCTTGCCCATTCAATCGATGGACCGGACATGGAGAACGAGCCGTACCTGCATGCCACCTATGCCTTCATGGCAGCCAGCAATCTCCTCCTCTACGCTGCAGATGAGGAGCTCCCGTCGCTGATCGGCTTCCATCCCCTCGGCCTCGACCAGATCCTCTATGCCGGATCGCCGCCCAATCAGATCCAGCTCTTCCGCGCACCATTCGATGCCGACGCGCTGGTGGCGACCTGGCAGTCAGCGGGCTACGAAGAGCGAACCGCACCCACCGGCGAATCGATCTGGACCATCGGCCCGGACCAGGAGTTTTCGCCAACTCATCCCATTCAGCGCCTGCTCCTGGCGACCATGAATAACCTGGCGCTGGTGGGGGATGTGCTCATCGCCGCCTCGGACCTCGCCACGGTC
>JAEZJB010000122.1 GCA_023415845.1 Chloroflexota bacterium
CGGGGACGCGGCTTCGGCGGTGTTTACCCACCCCCGCTTCCGGTGCGTCGGAGCCGCCCTGGGGTTGGTGGAGGACGGCAGTCAGTGGTCGGGAAATCGTCAGGCTGCCGGGGTAGCCGCGTCTTCCGAATCGATTCGGCGTGCGCGAGCCACCGTGCGGGAGTCGTACTCGCTGATCTCGCTGTTCCACTGGCCGCTGCAGGTCATCATCGTCACGGCCTCATAGTCGGTCATCCCGAGCACCTCCTCTCGTGGAGGCTCGAGGTTGCTTTCCTGCCGTACCCACTCGATTTCGTAGAGGTATGAGTTCCCTTCCTCGTCCAGGATCTCCACCACGTCACCGGGTTGGAGTGTGCCCAGATCGAAGAAGACCGCCTCGGGAACGCCCCACCAGTTGACGTGACCGGCCACCAGAATGTTGCCGGTTTCGCCCAGCCGGGCAGACTCCTTGTACCAGGCAACATGCGATTCGTCGGAGGGCTGTTCCATCACACCGCCGATGGTTTCGAGAATCTCGAAGGGAGCATCGACTCCGATTGCCTCAATCCGTAGGGTGTAGGGAATCGCGCCACGCAGACAGTCCGATCCATCGGCCGGGGTTGCACCACCGTCAACGATCGGCAGGCAGAGACTGGCTTCCGGACTGCCGCCAGGTGTGCCTTCAGGGGATGTGTTCTGGTCGCCCTGGGCGAGGACGCCGGACCGTGCCAGCGCAATGCCGGCAACGGGGAGAGAGATCAGGGACGCGAGTCGCCGCCGCGAAAGCGTGCTTGTCATGTCTGGTCCTTTCTGGATATCGGCGAGCGCTGATCCGGTGGATTGAGGAGGCGGGGAGGTCACGACCGACCTCCCCGCCCGGGTCAGGGGACGGATCAGGCGGCGAGCCGCCAGTCCTCACGACTGCTGGCCGGCACCCCGGTGTTCGGGTACTTGGTCGGCGTCTTGCCCGGCTTGCCCGGTGTGCCGGTGCAGTTGTAGACCTTGACCACCGTCTCACTGTTTTCGTCCACGTTGAGCCAGTTGCCATCGTCACTGAGGTTCGGGCTGGTCATCCGGCACCAGTCCTGCCCCACTTCGGCCACCCAGTACTCACCCGGTTCCAGGCCATACCAGCTGTAGCGACCGAACCCGTCGGTGGTGTTGGTGGCGATCACCTGCCAGGCGGAGCCGGTCCACTGGGCGAGGTCGAAGGTCTGGCCGCCTTCGTAGATCTCGCAGTCGACTTCGGCGACGAAGGTGGTGGTGGCGCAGGTGAACTTGATCACGGTCACTGTGCCATAGGGATCCTCCGGCACGTTGAACCACTGGCAGACAATCGACTCACCGGCGGCGACGTCAATCGACAACGTGTTTCCCACCGTGAGCGGCGTTGGCCGTAGTTCACCCATCCGCTGACCGTAACAATTCCAGACGAAGGACCACGCGGTTCCCGCTGGCAGGACTTCGGTAACCGTGTAGCTGCCAGGTTCCAGCGAGCCGAATTGGACACCAAACTCGATTGCGTCACCTGTAACCGATTGGCTCTGGTAACCATTCGGGCCAGCAGCCTCGAAGGTGACCCCGTTGACACCCTCGGTGCATTCCAGTTCCGGGTTGGCCTCCCAGGCGTACGGATCGTAGCCCGGTGGGCACGCCCACTTGTGGATCGTGATGTTGCCCGGACCGGCGGGAATGTCGTACCAGAAGCAGAAATAGCTGGTTTGGGGAAGCTCGAGAGTCAGGCCAACGTAGCCACCGACGGATTCAACCCTCTGCGGAAAACCATCGATGACGGCGCCGTTGCTAAAAGCGGTAAACCCGCAAATCACAACCGGATCACCGTAGCCGCCAGGTATCTGCTCCTGCAGGCTGAATGGTCCGAGGGGCACATCCGTCCACTGCAGTTGGCCATTGCCGTCGGTCGTCCCCATACGCTGCCCTTCACTGTGCGTGAGGGTGAACGGGATGTCAGGCATCGCCTGGGTGCAGTTCTCCTGATACCAGTCGTCAGTCTCGTCGTATCCGGCTCCCTCCGGACAATCGAATTTCGTGATCGAGACCGTGGAGCCGGTATTGAGCAGGTTGTACCACTCGCAGATCAACCACTCGTTCGTAGCCAGGTCCCACGTGATCGAACCGTTTTCCACGGGTACCAGCTCTTCGCCAAACACTGATTGGCTCGCATCCTGCACCCGGCACCAGACCAATGGCGCGCCATAGGCGGCCGGTATCTCCTCGGTCACCGTCACCGCCCCCGCTGGCACGGCCGGAAAATCAGCGTAGCGGAAGAGATCGGTGCTGGTAGCGGTTGCCGAGAACGAGCCAGACTGCAGGGAGAACGGGATGTCGGGAATATCGTCATGGCAGGAAGCGCGCAGGTCATTGAGCGTGGCTGTTTCAGCATCGACACCGGCGGGACAGCCTTCCTTCCAGACCGAGACCATGCCGCTACCTCCCGGGGTGTTGAACCATTCGCACCAGAGCGTCTGCCCGGCCGACAGCGTCTCCGTGACGGTCGCATTGATGCCAATCGACATCCGCCGGGCCGGTACCACGTTCGTGGCGTCCTCATAATCGATGCCGCACCACACCACCGGCACTCCCTGTCCGTCGGCCAGTTTCCCGCTCATACGGAGACTGCCCGACGGGACCGATGAGAACGTGACCGGCTGGCCGCCGCTGACTGGCATGGTTTTCAGGTAGGCACTCGTGGTGCTCTCGACCGTATAGTCAGCTGTTCCCGGGTCATCCGTGCATGCCAGCACGAGTTCTGTCAAATCGACCGTAAACGCATCAACGGCTGTCGGGCAGAGATAGGTGGTGATCCGGACATTCGCAAAGCCCTGGATCACGTTGTACCAGTCACACGAAAGGACCTGGCCCGCGTCGACCAGGTACCCGAGCCCACCACCCACCAGGGCCATCCGCTCTGCTTCGCGCGTGATCGGATCACCCGACTCCTGGAACAGCTGGCACCAGATGATCGGTGCCGCCCAACCAGTAGGCAGGTCGGCGCCCACATACAGGTAACCCGAAGGGACATTGGTAAACGACGCCAGCACGAGGGGATTCTGCGAAGCCGGCTGGGTTTCCTGATGTGTGTAGGAGACGACCGTGTATTCAATGGTGCCGGGATCATCGGTGCACTGCTGGCCCAGTTGTTCGCGATTGAGGGTGTACGCCGGAACCAGCACCCCGCAGGCGTGGGAATTGATCACCACCCTGGCGGTTCCCCCCACGACGTTGAACCAGTCGCAACGAAGTTGGCCTCCGTCCTCCAGCTCAATCTGGAAGACCTCACTGGTTGTGAGCGGCTGCGTGCGGGACGAGGCGCCGTTCACGTCGTAGCAATCCCAGAGGAAGAACGCCGTCACGCCGTTCTGGATGCTCGCGTCGACGGTGAAGGTGCCAGCAGGCAGGTCGGCGACCGTGCTGGTGCCCGTCTGGTCTGTCTCGGCATACCAGCCGCCTTGATCGAGGAAGTTGTCATCGAGGTCGAACGACATGGCAGCTGCGGGCGTGGTGCAGACATTCAAAGGATTGCTGCTGACCGACGCGACATCGAATCCCGCGGGACACTCCCAGGCGTGGAAGGTGATGCTGGCGGTGCCAGTCAGGGCTGCGACGGACATGGGCGTCGCCGCATTCTGGACTGGCTGGGCCGGGATGGTTCCCGGAATATCGAACCAGCGACAGGTCATGATCACCCCGGCGGGCAGGTTGAAAGATGTCGCTCCGCCCGTGAGGAAGACCGGCACCGGATCGATTCCTCCCCCACCACAGCCAAGCACGAAACTGCTCCCGATACCGGGTGGTGTCGTGGCGGAGACCGTGATCTCACCCGCTGGGACATTCTCGAACGACGCTTCGCCCGTTGCCGACTGTCCGGTCATCGCGACCCGATCAGTCGTAGCCGGGTCGCCATCGCTCAACGTATAGCTGACGCCATCCGGACCGATGGTGCAGTCGGTTGCCGGGTCTGGAGCCTGGCCAGTCGGATCGTATCCGGCCGGACAGGTATGCAGGACCACGATGAGCGTGGCTGGCTCTCCGGCTGGTTCGGCCGTGGTCAGGGGCGGCAGGTCGTCCGTCTGCACCAGCCCTGGTCCCTCAAGGATGTTGAACCAGCTGCAGTGAATGCGCTGGCCGTTCGCCAGATTCAGGCCGCTCGCCCGGAAGTTGCTTACCGACACCTCGGCAAACGACGAAACGGGCGCCCCATCAAGCGTCGTGCCCTGGCAGAAGACCCGGGCCTTCTCGAAGCCAGACGGATCGTCCAGCCGAATCGCGATAGGTCCGGTCTGGATCGCTTCAAAGAGGGCATCGTTGAACTCACCGCCCGTGACGTTCATCCGCTCGAGGCCCGCGCCATGTTCGACGAAGAACTGGCGTGAACCGGCAGGCTCGGTGCACTGCGCTACAAGGTCGTCCATGGTCGGTGGCGGCTGCATCCCCATCGCGGCAGGGCAGGCCATATTGACGACGTAGACATTTCCCACACCCCGGTCGACCTGGTACCAGTCGCAGTGAACATCACCTGTGCCGATGCTCCCCACCTTCCAGGCCCCGCCACTGGTTTCTCCCGGGCCGATCTGGTCGACCACATTCCCGTTTGCATCGAGCAGGGAGCAGTTGGCGATCGGATTGTCGTAGCCGGCGGGCACCTGTTCCTGCAGGGAAAGATCGCCAACGATCGGCACCGTGATGGAGCTACCTGATTGCACGCTTTCGCCGGGGCCGGTGACAACGGTGAATGTGCCATTGCCCGACCCGGTGCAGGTCGTCAGCACCAGTTGGAGATTCTCGGAAAAGCCGGTGTCGAATTCGGGATGGTCGCAGCGATAGACCGTGATGGTCAGGGTTTGCGGTTCGACGACCGGTGCTTCGGTGGCGAGTGGTTCGGTAGCGAGGACGTCGACTGGCGCCTCAGTTGGCGGGACCTCGGTGACCTGAGGCTCCGGAGGAACCTCGGTCGGCGATGCGGGAGTTTCCTCGCCGGTGCCATCGTCCTGGGCCAGCGAGTTGCCCCCTTCAGGCTGGGCGCTGCTGAATGTTCCACCGAGGGGTGCGAACACCATGATTGCCACGAACAGGACGAGGAGGAAGGACCGACCGATACGCCGATGGAACATGGCAACCCCCTTCGGACTACGCAGATGCCAGAGCCTGGCGATTGCGTCGTACCAAACGCTGTAGCCAGATTCTGGTCCTG
>JAEZJB010000132.1 GCA_023415845.1 Chloroflexota bacterium
CTGTCGGAAGGCGATTCCAGTTGGCGATGTTCCAGAACACATCGCCGAATGCGGTGACCGCGATGTTGTCGACATTGATGTCGTTCCCGGCAGCGAACCTGTCGGCGACCAGCTGGACGAGGGGAATCTCCACCACGTTCTCCACGACATGGTCATTCATGGCGATGAAGAGATCAATGGCTTCCTGCTCGGTGGCGGCGGATGCCAGTTTCTCCCAAAGGGCGTCATAGTCGGCATTGGCGTAGCGAGTCTTGTTGGTGCCGGTATAGCCGTTCTCGAGCTGGGCGATGTTCTCACCCTCGGGGCCGGCATACCAATACTTCATGTAGTTGATGGGGAAGGCAGAGGTCGAACCGTCGGTGTACTCCTGCATGTCGGAGTAGAAGTGGGTGAAGTTTTGCTCGTTGCCAGGCGAGCCATCGAAGAAGACACTGCCGTCGATCTGGACGAGTTCGACGTCGAAGCCGAGTTCGGTGAGCGAATTTTTGACCACTGCCTGGACTCGCTTGCGGAGGTCGGCATTGGTGGTGACGTATTTCAACGACAACCGGACGCCATCCTTCTCACGCACATCGCCGTTGAGAACCCAGCCGGCTTCGTCGAGCAATGCTGCTGCGGCTTCGGGGTTGTATTCCCAGGTCGTGTTGGGTGATTCATAGATGCCCATGCCCGCGAGGATATTCCGGGCTGGCGGCTCACCGGGCGATCCGCCGTACAGCTCGTTGGAGAGCAGGTCGCGGTCGATCGCAAGGGAAATGGCCTGTCGGACTGCGAGATTGGTCAGGAATGGGTGAGGGGTGTCCTTCTGAGACCGTTGGCCGTCGACCTCAGTGTTGGGATCCGAGAAGTTGAACTGGATCTTTTCGACGCCGGTACCAGGGGTACCGTAGACAGCTCCCTGATCGCCGAGTCCAGCCTCAAGCGCCCGCTTGTCGATCTGGAGGGTGAATGCGATATCCCAGTCGCCAGTGCGGGTGACAGCGCGTAGTGCGGATGCTGCGTCACCACCGCCCTTGACAATCACGCGATCGAAGTACGGCTTGTTGGGCTCCCGATAGTTTTCGTTGACCTTGTAGATCACCTGGTCATTCGGAGAAAGCTCTTCGAGGACATAGGGGCCGGTGCCGACGGGATTGAGCGCGAACTCTTCGTTCGCCGCCGATGCCTCCTTGCCTTCCCAGAAATGGCGCGGGTAGATCACACCGATATTGGAACCGAATGGCTGGAACCAGCCGATGGATGGGCTGGCGAACGTTGCCAGCACGGTCAACTCGTCTATGGCCTCGACATTGGAGAGTAGCTGCCAGGAGACGGAATCGATGGAGCCATTCGTCTCGTCAACGTTCCACTCCCAGGTGAAGACCACGTCATCGGCAGTGAAGGGTTCGCCATCGCTCCAGACCACACCGGGAAGCAGGTTGAAGGTGACGGTCGAAAGATCTGCGGCCAACAGCCCGTTTTCGATGGTCGGCACTTCCTGAACCAGGACTGGCACCAGCGATGTATCGGCGGCATAGGCAAGGAGCGGTTCCGACATCAGCATGCCGGCGGCGATGTCCTTGCCACCGGTGGCGTTGTGAACACTGAGTGCAGAGGCACCTTGCGGTACGAGGATGCGAAGCTCGCCGCCCTCGCCACGCACCTGATCGTCCGTACCGGCGTCGGGACGACCCGAAGGTGCGCTCCCTAGAGCTTCCGAGGTCGCCTGGCCTGCGAATGCTGGAGATTGCCACAGCATCGCCAGGCTCGCCGCACCGATTCCCGCAGCGGAGGCCTGGGCCAGTACCTGGCGGCGACTCAACTCTCCCGACGAATGGCGTGCGAGCAGATCACGAAGGTTGGTCATGTGCACAAGCTCCCTGAAGTACGTCGATGAGTGAATTGCCAGGCGAATTCCTCATGTGCTTGCATGATACGCTCACGATTCATTTTTGATGGGTGGATGGAATCGAGGAGTTCGATCGTCATGGCGGGAAAGGAAATCATGATCGCACCGGCGGAAGCGCGGGACAGGGACGCGGTCGTGCAGTTGTGGTCGCTCTGTGGCCTGGTGAGACATTACAACCCGCCGGAAAAGGATTTCGAATTTGCGCGAGGGCGCGACCATTCGGACATCCTGACGTTGCGCGCAGAGGGTCGACTGGCAGGGGCCGTGATGGTAGGACACGACGGGCATCGTGGCTGGATCTACTACCTGGCCGTGGACCCGGAACATCAGCATCGGGGGTACGGTTCCCAGCTGGTTAAGGCGGCAGAGTAGTGGTTGCTCGATCGGCACGTTCGCAAGTGCCAGTTGATGGTGCGGGAGACCAACGAGGGCGTGGTCGACTTCTATCGAGGGTTGGGATACGAGAACTCGCCGGTCCTGGTGATGCAACGGTGGCTGGACGGCACGAACGTCACGTAGGAGAGGCTGGTCCGAACAGCTCGGTCCAGAGCAGGCGAGCTGCCAGCCCGCGCGCCGGTCGCCATTGCTCGGCCAGCGTATCCAGGTCCTTCAGCGTCATCTCTGGTCGCTCGTAAACCTGCCTTGCCGCACGCAGCAGTGCAACGTCACCGCTGGGATGCGCATCCGGAGCGCCTACTCCCCACAGCACGATCGACTCGGCCGTCCACTTTCCGACCAGAGGCAACTTGAGGAGTTCCCGAACGGCGTCGTTGGGGTAGCTGCGGACCCACTCATCGGTTGGAAGGTTGCCCATTACCGCTTCGTTCGCGGCGACGACGATCGCCTCGGCACGGCGCATCGTCACCCCACTCTGGCGAACCAGTTCGCGCGAGGAGTCGGCCAACTGATGTGCGGACGGCAGCGGCGACATGGTGTGCTGGCCCACCTCTACACGATTGGGGAAAAGCGCAGCGAGCTTCGCCTGGGTGACGGCCGCGGCGGCAACCGAGATGCTCTGGCCAATGATGGCGGTGAGAATGCCTTCAAAAACCGAGCCGTCGCAATACGGATGCAGGCCAGCAAAGGTCGTCGCCAACCCGGCAATGACCGGATCGGCAAAAACGGGCATGTGGATGTCGGTGCCGAGGACCTTCTGCCCCCACTCGACATCGCTTTCCGGACTGCCGGTGCCAAACACCATCAGTGGTGAAGACGGATCCGTCTGTTTCGCCTGGCGCCAGACGAGCTTCTCCCGTTCCCAGCCTACCCAGGTCAACTGCCCTGCGTCCCAACGATGTCGCGGTGAGCGACCCGTCGTCCAGGCTACAGGTCCGCAGGTGAGACCGAGTTGAAAAGGATGGGGAACTGGAAGAACTCTGGACAGCGAATACGACTCGTCGATGGTTGACCTCACTCCTGGCCGGGTAGAAGACGTTGGCGCGCCCATTCCCTGGCACGTCCCGGCGCATGCCATATGGGGCCGAGGACAACGCCAAGAGATGTGGTGACGGCTGAAATGGCGCTCCGTGCAGCCGGTGGGAGCCACTCTTCGCCGTGA
>JAEZJB010000300.1 GCA_023415845.1 Chloroflexota bacterium
GTCTTTTCCTTCGCGATCGGCGGTGGATCCTGCACCGAGAGATAGCGCAGGGCGCCATCGAGCCGCCCCTTGGGAATGTTCACTTCCCCCATCAACTGGGTCGCGGTCATCCCGCCAGCGGTCTCCAGCCCCTGCAGGATCCGCATCACGTCAGCGCCGGTCGGCAACGAGGCGGTCCGGAAATTCTCATGGATTCCGGCGTCTTCCGGGCCGCTCATCAGCACGCCGATCGCGCCATCCTTGCCGCGCCCGGCACGACCGACCTGCTGGTAGTAGGCGATGATCGACGATGGCGCCTGGTAGTGGATGACGAACCGGACGTTGGGGTTGTCATACCCCATGCCGAGCGCGGTCGTGGCGACCAGCACCCGCAGATCGCCAGTGGTGAATTCGTCTTCCAGATACTTCTTGGCGTCTACGGTATTGTCGTAACCATCGACGAGAATGTCCGAATGATAGGCATGCGCGTCGACGCCATGCTGCTGCAGCCACCCGGCCAGGCGCTCGGCGTCGGCCTTGGTGATGGTGTAGATGATGCCCTTGCCGGGCAGGGTGGGGACCATCTGCGCCAGCCACGCATAGCGCTCGGTTGAACTCAGACGTGGCATCCCCTGCAGGGCGAGGTTCTCACGAATCAGCTTCCCGCGTGAGATTCCGATGTCACCCAGTTGCTGCTGGATATCGAGCACCACCCGGTCATTGGCCGTGGCGGTCGTGGCCAGCAGCGGGGTATCGGGCGAAAGCTGGCGCATCACGTTGGCCAGCCGCTGGTAATCAGGCCGGAAGTCATGCCCCCAGTCGGAGATACAGTGCGCTTCGTCGACGACCAACAGGCCGAGCCGCTCGAGCAGCAGGGGCAGCAACCGCTCGACGAACTGCGGATTGGCGAACCGCTCCGGGGAGATCAGCAGTACGTCGACCTGGTCACGGGTGATGAGGTCGACGAAGGTGTCGAACCGGTCGTTGGTACCCGCGTGGAGCGCCCCGATCCGGAGGCCCATTTTCCGTCCCGCCATCACCTGGTTTCGCATCAGGGCCACCAGCGGCGAGACGATGATGGTTGGTCCCCGGCCTTCGTCCCGCAACAACCGGGCCGTGATGAAATAGACGGCCGACTTGCCCCAGCCCGTCCGCTGGACCAGCAACACCTTGTCACGCTGGTTGACGAGCGCGTCGATCACTGGCCACTGGTCGTCCCGGAAATCGGCGTCCTCCGACCCGATCATTGCCCGGAGCAGCTCCTGGGCACGTCGTTTCTGCGCCACCTGCGCCTCGGTCAGCAGGGGAGCGGCGGCGGGTTCGGCAATGGTGCGGCGTCCAAATAGTCGTGTCATCCCACTATCATACCCGACACCAGAACAAATGTTCACATTCGATCATCGAAATCTCTACGACGGGGGGCGAGCTATCCACCTGCATTCTCATTTGCCTGATCGAGGTTGCTTATTGTCCGCTCGCTTTGTCCATCCACCCCAAATGGAAGATTTGCCACGAGTATGACTCCCTCGAGCGAGAGTTCAGATACTGCCTTTGTTTCGAGAGAAGCTAAAAACGAGGCTATCCACCCAAGTGATTGGCGATGTTGACCGGATCGTATTCATTCGTCTCGAGGGGAACCGGCAGCGAGACGTGAGGCTGTAGCCCAGCTACCGCGAGGAATGCCCACGAACTGGTGAGAAGCTCTGGAATATCGTGCTGTGAGACATTCGATTCTGTCAGCGCTGCTCGATAGGCTGCGGCGTTTGGATTGCCATGCTCTGTCTCATCCCAATACCCCAGTATTCCGTTTGCCGCCTGACCACCGTTATATCCTATCACTGCCTTTCGCCACTCACAGTAAGCAGCAAGTTCGCCATAGCTCCGACGATTGGCGAGGCGAGCATAGTCCACCAAGAACGCTTCGACCTCCGACCAAACACCCTCTTGTTCGAAGAAGGATTGTGCCAGTGCTGACCTCTCCAGGGTGGTCATTGTCTCTACGTCGCGAGGTGTGAAGGTGCCATTGTTTGTAACAATCAGACGACTTGGCGCGCCGTAGACAATCTCAAAGTACAGTGCGCCATTGCCGTATGGATGCTGGGTAAGGAGATCGTACAGGTCTCCAATCTGGGAGAAGAGATCTGTTGCTGTGTCATTCTGCACGAATGGTTCATCCACGACAGGTCCAAATGCGAACCCAGTTTCGGTATCAGTCGCGCACCCCTCGGCAAATGCCAGTCCCCCATCGTCAGCAGCAACTGAAAGGGACGAAAGCAGCGCAACTAACGAGACTACAAGGCAAACTCCAGGACGCGACAGCATGGCGGACCGTTCTCCTTGAGCCTTATGCCAATGAGGGACGCCGTGCAAAAAACACCCGCGTCAAAATGAAGCTCGAAAGGGAGACCCAACTCATGGTAGCAGTAGAGAGCTTTTGATATCCATCTGAAGTGGTTGATCAGATGAGGCATCTGCACCACATGGTCAAGCTGGTCATGCTCTAGGCGAGCAATGCCTCCCTACATCATGCCAATGCTCCAGCTTCGAGCATCATGGATCCAGATCGCCATGGGATCTATAGTCCTGGATAGCAGTGGATCGAACAGACTCGCGGCGTAGGCGTATCCAGTCTCAAGGTTCGGATTGATCCCTACAGACACGGCCAGTTCAAGGTAGGTTCTGCGCCACTCCACCGGAGGCGGCGGAAGCCGATCCGGAAGCACTGTCTCTCGCGTCCCAAAAGTGTGATCGATCCCCCGTACCATCCGCCCACCGACCAGGTACTGGTTACTCCCGATCAGCACCATATCGACGAGATCCTTCACCCTGGTCGAGGGCCGATCGTCTCCATAGCTGCGCACATAGGCATGCAGCTTTTCGGCCAGGTGAACCTCAATGGGGATGGTGGGTATTCGCAGACGCTCAAATCCTGCAAATGACAGCACATCTGAGCCGTCGACCAAATCGGGTGGCGGTGATCCAGGTTGATCGAACCCGATGTCGATTGTAAAAGTGTCGAACCGGCGTCCATCGAGCGTGGCCAGAATCTGGTATCGGATGGACGACGCCTCGTCCAGGTGCTCGAGTTCTCTCCGCCCCTGCACCGCGAACGAGAAGAAATCTTCCAGATCGAGCCTCATGGCCTCCTGAAACGCATCATCAACGTCGGAAGGCGACTCTCTGAGCAGAAGGTCGAGGTCGCGAGTGACGCGCGTGTCTGCTTGCAGGCGAAAGGTCAGTGCCACGCCTCCCTTCAGTGCCCACCGCTCCGGTTGGACAGCCAGAAGCCGGGCCAGGAGGCGGTCGAACACGATTTGGCGGCGCGTATAGACAAGCTGCGCTTCGCCCAGTTCAGCAACCACGCGTTTGAGGCGAGCATCAATCGCTTGCCGGAATGCTCCGGCTGAAACGTACCTCACCGGAGTGCAGCTCCAATAGCCTGATCCACAACGGCGCTTACTCGCGCCCCACGCGTGGCAGCGAGTCGCCGAAGTTCCCCCTGTGTCACTACTCCGCGCTCAAGACCATCTCGAACAGCGCTGAATACATGTTCAAGCGCCCGACCGGTGTCTGCCAGATCGACGATCGTTCTGGCGGGAGATGTAACCCGCACCCCATCGATCCGGTCGATCTCACGTTGAGTAGGTGGATACATCGTGGTGTGGAGGAGCACGCCCTCTGGCCGAAATGCCGACCGTTGCTCCCGTGGCACCGTGATGTGGGTCCCCCATGGAATGACATCCGAGAGTTCATGCAGGTCGAGTGCGCTTTCGTGGGAGACGACTGCCTTGTCTTTCCCCACCGCCAGCCAGGCCGCCGCCACATGTTCCCGGGGAGACGGCGGATAGTCGCGATACCGGTAGACCCCGCGATGGGCGCGCTGAAACCGCCCGGTCCCCACGTGGTACTTCACCAGGTCCTTCGAAACGCCACATTCGCGGGCTTGCGCTGCCGTGAAGTAGCCCTGCTGCCCCACAGCGATCTGGAAGAGTCCTGCCAGGTCCGGTTTCCGGCGACTGTTGTCATTCATAGAGGTAGTATAACTCCCCTTATCCATGACATGATACCGAACATCCGCCTTAAGGCAGACCAGAGTGGGCCCGCGCAATGACGAACACGCCATGGAACCCGAACTGGCTCTACCCCTTGATGCTCTGCATGGTCATCGCTTCGATGAAATTGCGCTGCAGAACGAGGAAGACAAGCAGCACCGGAATCATCGCCAGGAACGACACCACCATCAGCTGCGGGTAGTTCGTGCCATACGAGCTTTCGAACAACGCCACGCCCAGCGGAAGTGTCCGATACCGGTCACCGGTCGCCACCAGCAGCGGCCACAGCACACTGTCCCAGTTCCACATGAAGATGAAGATCGCCAGAGAACTGAGCGCGGTCCTCGTGTTCGGCAATACGATCGAGGCAAAAATGCGTGGCTCGCTGGCGCCGTCCAGCCGCGCCGCATCGAGCATGTCGTCGGGAATCGCCGACATCTGTTGCCGCATCAGGAAGATGCCGAACGCGCTGGTTCCCGCCGGAATGATCAGCCCCCAGTAGGTGTCGACCCAGCCGAACGCCTTCACCACCATGAACAGCGGAATGATCATCGAGGCCAGCGGAATCATCATCGTCGCCAGCACGATCCCGAACAGGATGTCACGACCACGGTAGCTGAACTTGGCGAAGCTGTACCCGGCCAGCGAACAGGTGACCAGGTTGAGGATCGTCACCGACACCGCCACGATCAGACTGTTCATGAAGTAGCGATCGATCGCGTACTGGCTCAGCGCCTCGGTGTAGTTGCTCCACTGCGGATCGGCGGGAATCCACGTGATCGGTCGGGTGAACACCTCGTTCCGCGTTTTCAGCGTGGTCGAGAGCATGTAGGCGAACGGCAACAGCATCAGCGCCGCCACGATCGCCAATGCGACGTAGAGCGCAAGGTGCCCGGGCACGATCTTCCAGCGCCCGATGGAATACGGTCGCCCCATCACCGATCTCCAATCCGGGCGAGGCGGAACTGAACCAGCGTCACCGCACCGATGATGACAAACAGCACCACCGACATCGCTGCCGCGCGCCCGCCCTGCAGGAACTTGAACGCCGTCTCGTAAATATTCAGCGACATCACCAGGGTCGAGTCCGACGGCCCACCCTGGGTCATGACCCATTGCGGCACGAAGACCTGCAGGCCGGTAATCATGCTGATCACGCTGACGAAGAGCAGGGTGGGCTTGAGCAGGGGCAGGGTAATGAAGCGGAAGACCTGCCAGTTCGAGCCACCATCTACCTTGCCAGCCTCGTGCAGGTCCCCGGGAATGTTCTGTAACCCGGCCAGGAAGACGACCATGAAGAAACCGACTTCCTTCCAGACACTCATGATGACGATGGCGTGCGTCGCCCAGTCCGGATCGCGCAGCCAGTTCTTCGGGGCGATCCCCAGCGGCGAGAGGAACATGGTGTTCATCAGGCCCTGCTGGTGGAAGATCATCTTCCAGATCGCCGAGACCACCACCCAGCTCATCACCACCGGCACGAAGTAAATGGTGCGCAACAGGCCTCGCCCCCGGATCTTCGTGTTCAGGGCCAGGGCAAGCAGCAGTGCCAGCAACGTGACCGGGATATAGGTGGCGAAGACGTAAACGAAGCTGTTGATCAGCGATGTCTTGAACCGATGATCGCCGCCAAGCGCCCGAAAGTTCTCCAGTCCCACATAGACCGGGGTGTCGACCACGCTGAATTCGAAGAACGAGAGGTAGAACGTCCGTGAGATCGGGTAGACGGCGAATACGGCAAAAAACGCCAGCGCCGGCAGGGCGAAGGCAAATCCCCAGAGATTGCGCTTTTGCTGATAGGTCAGGAGATGCCCGCGGGAGGCAGTGCCAGGCAGCAGTCCCAAACGTCCTCCTCTCGGGAGCGAACGAGAGCCGGATCACCTGCAGGTGATCCGGCTCCAGCCACTGTCCTAGGATGAAATGGCATCCTCGATCTGGGGTGCAACCGCATCCAGTGCTTCCTGCGGCGGTGTCCCCGAGAAAAGCGACGACTCCAGGGCCGACTTCATCAGCGTATCCACTTCCTCGGCGTTGGGAATGACCGGGATGAAGGCGCCCTTGAGCATTTCGCCCGACCAGACGTCGATGAACGGCATCTGCTGTGCCGCTTCCGATTCTTCCCAACCCACCTTGGGCTGGATGAACGCCGCTTCGGCGAGCCAGCGATCCGGGAACGAGGCGAGGTAGCCGATCAGCTTGAAGGCTGCTGCCTTTTTCGCCTCGTCGGTGGTTTGCGCATTGACCGCCCAGT
>JAEZJB010000369.1 GCA_023415845.1 Chloroflexota bacterium
GAGCCCAGATTTTCAACTGCGAAGACCTGACCGCCACCCAGGCGCAGGCGTTGCTCGATGCCGACCCTGACCTCGAGGAGTTGCTCGATCCGGACGGTGACGGCGAAGCCTGCAATCACGACGAAGGCACGGCGACGGCTGACGACGAGCCGGTCGCCTCCGACGACGAGCCGGTCGCCTCCGACGACGACTACGTGGCGGCAGTGCAGGACGAACTCGATTATCTCGGCGGCACTTTCGATCGGTTCCTGGAACTCAACGACCAAGCCGGCGCCACGAGCGACGAGGACGAACTGGTTGCCATCATTGATGAGGCCAATTCGATTGCCGCCGAGTGGGTTGATTACCCTGATGTGGCGGCTGACCTGGTGGCCCCGAGCGAGTTCTCGGACATCGAGGATGCCTACCTCGACCTGGCCGACCTGGTTGGTGAGTCGGGCGAACTGTGGGAAGAGTACTGGGCACTGCCGTCGGGCGATCCGGATGAGGACGCCGCACTCGAGTCCTTCAACGACACCTTTATCGACGCCCAGGACCAGCTCGATGCGGTCCAGACCCTGGTGGACGATGCGGGCGGTTCGAGCACCACGACCACCGAGGATCCGACGGAAGAACCGGCCAACGGTGGCGATGCCGATGCCTACCTGACCGACGTGCAGGATGAAATCGACACGATTGCCGACGAAGCTGGCGACCTGGCGACCATTCTGGACGTGCAGGCAGATGATCCGGCGAACGTGACCGACGAGGACGTCGACTTCTTCAATGAGACGATGACCCGCTGGTCGACCTATCCGGATGATGTGGCGGCGGAGCTGGTGGCTCCGGAAGGCCTCGAAGATGTTGAGGATGCCTACCTCGACCTGGCCGACTCGGTCGCCGAAACCAGCCTGCTGTGGGACGACTACCTGAGCACCGATGCTGGCACCGCCGAAGAGGAAGATGCCTTTGACGCGCTGGTTGATGGGATCGACTCGATCCAGACCCAGGTGGACGATGTCCAGAGCCTGATCGATGAAGCGGGCGGCTCGACCACGACGACGACCACCACTGGTGGCGATGTTGACGCCGACGAATACCTGGCCCAGGTTTCGGAGACGTCCGACGAGTGGATTGAGAGCATCGACCGGTTCAATGAACTGCTGCAGGGTGACCTGGACGATGCGGCGATCGATGAACTGAGTGAGATTCTCGTGACGTGGGTTGGTGCCACCGACGTGGCCGCCGGGTTTGAAGCTCCGGAGGGCATGGAAGATGTCCAGGATGCGTTCCAGACCTTTGGTGACAGCATCACCGACATGGGGATGGCCTTCACGACCTACCTCGGCACGGAGGCTGACTCGGCCGAGAGCGAAGAAGCGCTCGACGCCTTCAGCGCGGCGATGGACCAGGCGCAGGCAGACTACGATGTGCTGCAGGACGAACTCGCAGCCGTTTCGTAACCCTCCTCACGGTCACATCGCGGTCGTCAACGACGCCGACCGCCTGACGAACGGGCACTCGCTTCATGCGGGTGCTCGTTCGTCGTTCTGTGCGTGCCAAGTCGGGCCTGGTCAGGTGACGTGAAGGGGTTGCGGTTTCGCGCGAAGCGGCGACGATTGCGGCACAACATTGAACCAGGCCGCAACGCATCAAGGGAGGCGCTCGCTTCATGAAGATCACATCGATCCAGGCTGAAACCATCCGCGTGCCCTACAGCGGCGAACTTGAGCCGGCCTGGTCGCCGGGGACGACGTGGCGGGAGTCGGCGGCGACGGTCTATCGGGTGCAGACCGATGAGGGGATCACCGGCATTGGGGCCAGCCGCGGCGCTCCTGACCTGGCGAACAACGTGGTTTCACCGTTGTTGGCCGGACGCGATCCTGCGTACATCGAGCCGATCGTGCGCACGATCATCAATGGCGCGGGTGGTTGGGCGGCAATTCCGACCGCGGCCGGGGTGGAAATGGCGCTGTGGGACCTGGCGGGAAAGGTCGCCGGCATGCCGCTGTATCGGTTGTGGGGAGCGCACACTGATCGGGTGAAAGCCTACGCCTCGATGGTAGAGGTGCGGACGCCGGAGCGGCGGGCCGAGGATGCGCTGATGCTGCTTGAGCGTGGGTACCGGGCCATCAAGCTCCGGCTCCATGCGGCGACGATCCGGGAAGACATCGCACAGGTCGAAGCGGTACGCGCGGCGGTGGGCGAGCGAATGGAGATCATGGTCGATGCGAACCAGGCGCAGGAGCCGGGAACGCCGGGGGCGGAGAATTCCGTGGTCTGGGGCTACGACCGGGCATTGGCGACGGCGCGGGAGCTTTACGGGCTGGGGGTCACCTGGCTGGAGGAACCGCTGCCCCGGTATGACTTCGACCATATCCGGAAGCTGACGGCCGCGACCGATCTGCCGATCGCCGGAGCGGAGAACAATATCGGGCTGCACGAGTTCCGGTACCTGATGGATACGAACTGCTACGACGTGCTGCAGCCGGATGCACTGGTGTGTGGCGGCATCAGCATGCTGCGCAAGATCGGTGCCTATGCGGAAATGCACTACAAACCGGTGGCGCCGCATCATGGGGGGAACGGCTTTGGGGTCGCCACCCACCTGCATCTGAGCGCATCGATGCCGAACTCGCCATGGGTGGAACTGTTGCAGGATCCTCCGGCGATGGAGGCGTCCGAGTTCCAGGGATTGCTGGCGACGCCATTGGAGCCGGATGCCGATGGGTACGTTCGGCTGCCGGACGGACCGGGGTTGGGCGTGGAACTGAACGAGCGATTCCAGCGGGCCTGAGGCGAAATGGCGACGTAATCAGTCCACGGACGGACAACGAGAAAGCTCCATCTCGCGCGAGATGGAGCTTTCTCGTTGCTGCTGGTGTCAGGTGCTAGACGTCCTGGCGCGATTTGCGATCGAGAATTCCAAGGACGATGGTGGCCAGAACGACGCCGGCGATGATGACCCAGGCTGCGATGTCGCGCCGATCCTTGACGACTGTGTTCATTGCGACCTCCCGATTGCGCGAGATTCCTGACCCATACCCTGGATTGTGCCTAGCGGCCCCGGCTGAGGGCGCTGTATCCGGCGGAGACGACGATGCCGCCAGCGAGGGCGACGAGGAAGCTGCCGATGCTCCAGTTGATGCTGAAGGAGTTGTCGAAGATGAATGAGTAGACGGCTCCGCCAAGCACCGCGCCGATGATGCCGAGCACGATATTGGCGATCCATCCCTGATTCTGGTCGGTGCCGACGATCTTGCTGGAGAGCCAGCCAATGAGAGCCCCGAAGATGATCCATGAGATGAGGCCCACGATCCCGCCTTTCCCTGATGCGTGATGCGAATAGTCGATGCCGGAGAGCGTACCGCAGATCAGGAGCGGGGGCCAGATTCCCAGTTCGGGTCGGGCAGGCGGGTGGCGTCTTCAGGGACCCACGACTTGAGGACCTGGTGAATTGCGCCAGCCCCCACCACGGGTGTGTCGGGGAAGGGGAGCGTGGCGGGATGGAAGACGAACGGCTGCTGCTGCTCGCCGCCGAGGCCACCATGGTTGCCGATGAGTTCCTCGAAGGCGGCGGTGGTGCCGCCGGCGGGTTCGAACATGCTCATAACGATGATGTCGGGGACGTTGGAAAAGCCATCGGTGCGAAGCAGGTGATGGCGGGAGGTGGGCCGGAAACTGGCCAGCGGATCGACTCCCTGGACGCGGTTCGCCTTGAGGTAGTGGCGACCGGCGGGGCCGATCACGACTGCTTCGTCATCTTCCCGGGCGTGAACCATGATGAACGAGACTCCGGGATGGGTGATGAGGGCGGTGACCAGCTGGGGATACTCGGCTTCCAGATCTTCGAGCATGACGCGGCCGGAAACATTCGTGAAGTAGATGACCCCGAGGTTGCCGGAGGCCATGACGACGATGTCGTGGCTGTTGGCCAATTGGGTGCTTTCATCATCGTCATCGTTGAGCCCCGTGGAACCCTTGAGCTCGAGGCGGCCAGCGGGGGTGTACTTCGACACCTTGTCGCCGACCCAGCCAGTGTTCTCGAGCAGGGCGGAGACGGCGGCCGTGGCGTTGGCCATCGACTCCGACTGGCCCTCGAACGACTCGACCTCGCTGTGGAGATCGACCGCACTGCGGACGAGATCTTCGAGCGAGTACCCGAACCGTTGCCGGAAGGTGGCACCAGCGCTCTGGCCGTGATCGGAGAGGACGACGAGGTGATACGGGCGTGGCGCCTGGGTTGTTGCCGTGCGCAATTCGCCGAATCCCTTGTCGAGGGTGGTCAGCACCTTGAAGGCGTCGGAGCTGCGCGGTCCGGAGTGGTGGGCGACTTCGTCGTAGCCGAAGAACGTGTTGTAGACCACCGGGATGCCCTCGAGGATGTCCGAGGTGAGCATGAAAAAGCTCATCTCCTGCATGGTGGCGTTGGTGGTGGCCCGGACCAGGGAATATTTGAACGTGCGATGCAGCCGAGGCTGGACCTTGTGGAGGGCCTGCTGCCAGGCTTGCCAGCGTTCGCGCACGATTTCGCCGAGGAAGAGGCCGGTTGACCGGGCGAGCGTGAGCGGGTTCGAGAGGAAGAGGACGGCACCCAGCGTGGGGCGAAGGCCACTCTCGCGGGCATTGCTGAAGGTGGCCAGTGCATCGTGGGCGTCGCCAGTGAAGACGTTCCAGCGACCGGCGCCACCGACAAGGAGGCCATGGCCGGTACTCAGCAGGTGTTCAAGAGCGGTGGCCGTATCGGCCGAGCTGGACACCATGGGCCGACTGGTGGTCTTGTCCCACCAGCGGAACGCCGGAATGTCGTGGTTGTCGCCAAGGAGGATGCCTGCCTGGCTGGCAGAGGTTTGAGAGGAGAGGTCCGGCTCCCACTCGGAGATGACGTAGCCATCATCGTCGAGCCAGGACTTGAGGTGCGGCATCCAGCCGCCAGCGAGGGCTTCTTCGAGGATGGGGCGGGCGAGGCCGTCAATTTCGAGGTAGATGACGCCGGGCTCAACACTCTCGATCCGGTTCCTGCGATGGCGGGAGGCGAGTCCGGATCGAATCGCCCGGTAGTAGCCAAAGTCACTAACGTAGCTGAAAAACGAACTGGCAAACGCCTGGACGACGAGAATGACCCCGATTACGACAAATGTGGTCCAGAACCCGTTCACCTCAACATCGAAGTCGAGGTAATGCACGACGATGACGGCCAGTTCGAAGGCCAGGATCGTGGTGCCAAAGGCAACGATCAGGAAGATCAGGGCGTGAAAATGGAACGCCAGCCGGAGGATGAAGGGGAAGGTAATGCCGAAGACGATTTCGGCTACCAAAGCGAGGAGCAGGGCGCCGGGGAGACCATTGACGTCCAGGCCGGGCATGATCCTCGCGAGCAGGAGGATGATCGGGGCCTGGACCAGCGTGGCCAGCAGTACAGCAAAAATGCCATTCCTGATATGGACGGCCAGGTTGGTCACGGTCACGCCAGCACCTTCTCACCCGATCAATCGCGTTGGATGCCCGCCAGGGCGGCGGGGGGACTGGTGTCAGTATCCCACGCCGCCTTTGGGTTGCGGACGCGAATTTTGCGACGGGGAGGACGGCGGTGCCGGCATCACTGGCCAACAGATGGAGGCGGTGGGGAGGCGCGAATGGTCTGGAGCGTGACAGGTCCGAAGAGACCGATGCGGTGGTCCTCGTCGGCGGCGAAGGGTGTGGGGCTGGTTGCCTGCATGTACGGTCCGAGGGAACTGGCAAGCGCGATTTCGATCAGGACACTGCGGCCGGCCATGGAGGTGAGATCGACGCGGAACGGTGCCGTGACGAGCGTGGCAACGGGAGCGCCATCCACGGACACATCGACCGACCCACGAAGGTCACCGAGGTCCAGCACCAGCCGGTCGTCGCTGTCGATGGCAGGCAGGTTCACCCGTTGGGAGTACGTCATCACCCCGCTGGCATCGCCAAGCCCCACCTCGTGCCATGGGCGCAGGGGCATCTGGCCAGGCCCGAGGTGAAAGGTGATTGGTCCGTCCAGAACGGCCCCCTGCCGGGCACCCGGGCGCTCGGCGATTTCCAGCCGGAGCTCGCGGGGCGCTGTCTCCGCGACGGGCAGATCGAATTCCATGACGGCATAACCGCCAGTCACCTCGTTGGAATGGACCAGGTTCCCGTCGATGAAGGCGCGTATGGACGAGGCGTGGGGGATTTCAACGCGATGGGCACCCGGTGGAATGAACATGGCCAGCGTGACGGTTCCCGGGTCGTGCCCATCATCCCAGGCGATCGGGAGCACCACACCGGGATCGGCGGCGGCGCCCTCCAGCCAGCGAGCGCCCGGAAGCGGGTGAGGACGTTGGCGGAGGTTGAGCAGGGCGGGGTCACCGGGGAATGAGCGGTCGATTTGCGTGGGCAGGGTGACCCCGGCGGAGGTGGCGAGCCAGGACTGATCGGTTTGAAGCCAGATTTCGGAGCCATCGGTGAGACGGATGACGCCGTCGAGGGCGAGATAGAGACCGCGCTCGACCAGGCCGACCTCAACAGCAAGCGTATGTTGGCCGGTCGTGGCGAGAGCCTCACGCAGGTCGTAGCGATGCGTGGCTGACCCGTCGCCGTAGGGAAGGTACCCACCCTGCCGGCCGAGCGGGGTTCCGTCGAGGAGGATCGTGGCGGGGCCGCGAGTGGCGACCTGGACGATGGCCGACTCGGCGGTGGCGTTCGTGGCGAAGGTGGTCTCGAAGGTGACGGTGCCACCCGTTGCCTGCGATTGATCGACGGTCAGCCGTTCTGGTCGGCGCATCATGTCGAGGTCAGTGACGATGGCGAGCGAGAGACGGAGGCGGCCAGGCGCTTCGGCGGTCTGGAGCAGGTCGAGCTGGTGAGGGCCTGCCGCCAGGGCGACGGGAACTGCGCGCTGATACCGGTCGCGTTCGGATGAGGGGATGGCCTGGAGTTCGCCGTCAATGGATATCTCCAGAGCACCGGGACCGCCGATCACCAGCCAACCTGTGCATGGTCTGTCGAGGAGGAACGATGTCTGGAAGCGGATCGCCTCGCCGCGAGCGACCAGACCGAAGTCCACGAACTCTTCCGGAACGTGCCCGGCTGGGCCAAGCGAGTTCCTGTGAATGGGGTCACGGTGGATGCCACGACTGAGCGACCAGACGGCGGAGCGCCAGTCGTCGCCTGGTCTGGCCGAGCGCAGGGCATCCGGGCTGGACGGGCCGAGCCAGCGTCCGCGCGGACCAAAGGTGGCGTGAATCCGTCCACCCTCAGCGTCGTGGAAGGTCCATTGCTGGACAGAAACTGGCTCGCTGCTCGGTGGCCAGGTGAAGTCGCCCCACCGGTTGTCCATGGTGGAGGTGAAGATCACGTCCCAGCGGTTGGGCAGCGGGGTCCTGAAGATGACCGTGCCGGCACTCGGGGTGGTGCCAAAGGATTCGGTAGCGGGCCAGACGAGGATCGTGCAGGGGCGTCCGTCCGCGGGCAGGGTGATCTCAACTCCGGCGGGTGTCGAGACCACTGAGGCATCCGGCAATCGCTCGCGACGACCGGTGAAGGGATCCCAGCGGTCCGGTATGCCCTGGACTCCGCGAATCGTGAGGCGCTGGGTGGATGAATAGCGGTGGCGATCGAAGTCGATTGTGGCGCGCGGCCAGCCGGAGACTTCGCTGGCCATGGGGAAGGTGCCGGGGATAAATGCGACTGTCTGATTGCCGACCTGTCGGACCAACGTGGGGACGTCTGCGCGAACGAGGGGCTTGTGGGCCAGCAGGAAATCGCCGAGTTCGGGTTCGGCGATGGGCGTGATGATGGATTGCAGGCGGGCGAGCAGAGTGGGGTCGTGTCTGCCGATGAGCCGTTCGGGCAGACCTCCAACGGCCACAACGGTGCCGCCTGAGGTGGCGAACTCGATGAGCTGGCTGGCCGTCGCCGGTTCCAGGTCGAGGCAGTGAGGGAGGATGACGAGCTTGTAGTGCTCGCCGGCGAGGGTGAGCGAGCCGTCGGTCACGGTGGACCGTTGGATCGAGGCGTCGTCGAGGATGTCGTAGTCGACCCCGGCGGCGTCGAACAGGCCGACCTTGGCTTCGAACCAGACCATGCGGCCAACAAGGCGCAGGTACAGATCGTGAGCGGCGCGGGCTGCGGGGGTGGTGTGGTCGTCAAGCCCGGTTCCGGCCTGGACGGTGCTGGTGGGAAAGAGGAGGGCGACATCGCAGACATGCTGTCCGCGCGTGAGGAGCCAGCTGAGACGAGATACGGCTGCGGCAAACGTCGCGTAGTGGCGCCAGTAGGGTTGCCGCCAGTCGGTGGAGGGGGGAGCCCATTCGAACCAGCCACCGCGAGTGGCGTAGTACACGGCGTGGGGATTGTAGAGATTGGCGCCGGCCCGGAGCCAGGGCACGAGCCAGTCGAATGTCTCCTCAAGGGTGCCATCCCAGCCCGAGGAGTGGAAGGCTTCGATCCAGACGCGGGGATGCTGGTAGAGGTGGGCCAGCGAGGAGTGGAGCTTGGCCTCACCGTGGTGATCGGACCCAGGCGCGCTGAACCAGCGATGGGTTTTCATGTAGTCGGCGTAGATATCGACGGTGCCAATGGGGTCGCCAGCGCGGGCTGGATTCTGCTGGTCGACCCCGATGATCATGCCGCGCTGCTGATGCCAGTAGTGAAGGGGCTTGAAGAACGCCTGCTCGGCAAGGTGAGCGCGGGTGGCATGGTAGTCGTGGCGAATCTGATTGCCTTCACCCTCCTCCAGATCCCACAGCGAGTTGAGGTGCGGGACGATGTCGTAGCCGTGGAGATGGTGAAAGACCGTGGCGAAGTCGTGGCCCCAGCGAGGCAGCGGAGGCAGCTCATCCTGAAAGGTGCCCGGGATGACGGTGCCGAACATATCGCCGACATGGCGTTCGAATTCGCCATGGATGGCCGCGAAGAGGTCGGCACAGGCTGCGCGGCTGAAGTAATCGAAGCCGGCGGGACGTGACGAGACGAGGGTGAGCCTGACGGGTGTGGCCCCATGCCAGTTGGCAATCTCCTCAGTGCCGACGATGCGAGGAGGGCCAAAGGTGGCGCCCGCGTCGTCGAGATCGTGGACGGTGGCGAGCAGGGGCGTGCTGCTTGGGGCGGGAACCAGCGACGCTGGGCCCGTCGTGTTCAGGACCTGGCGGTGGAGGGTGAGGCCGACGTGTTCGGGATGGCGGTTGATCACCTGGCCCTGGAAGTTGGCGCCGGAAAACCCGATCTGGTCATAAAACCAGATGTGCATGCCTCGGTCCCCGGCGCGTTCGCAGACGGTGCGAAAGATCTGCCACCACTCGTCGGACATGAACGGTGGGTCGTCGGCGAAGTGACCATAGAGGGGGCCGGCTGGTGCCAGGCAGATGACGGTGAGATTGAAGACCCCGCCCTCGCGAAAGCGGTCGAGTTGCCAGGTCAATCGGTCGAGGTCGAGGCGGTCGCCGCTCCACCACCAGAGGGGATTCGGCGAGTAGGCCGGCTGGGGTGTGGTGAATCCATCGAACAGTGTCTGCTCAGGCGGCACTCATGGAATCCTCTCATTGATTGACCGAACGCCGGGGCAGGTGGGATGGAACATGCCGAATCCAGGGGGTGCCATTCCACCTGCCGGGATCACAGACGGTGGATTAGAGCTTGAGGGCGCCGCTGGTGAGGCCCTGCACGTAGTAGCGCATCAGGAAGGCGAAGAGGATGGCGAGCGGCAGGCAGGCGATGGCGTAGGCCGCCATCAGGATGCCGAACTGGGATGACGTGTTCGTCATGGCGTTGCCCTGCAGGGAGACGAGGGCGATGGTGAGGGTTCGGTATTGCTGGCCGAGCAGGAGCGAGGGAAGAAGGTAGTCGTTCCAGATCGGCACGATGTTGATGACGGCGACGCTGACGATAACGGGAATGGAGAGTGGGACGACGATTTTGCCGAGGATGTGCCACTCGGAGGCGCCATCGACCCGGGCGGCGTCGATCAGGTCCTTGGAAATGCCGCCAAAGAAGGTGCGGAGGACGAAGATCGAGAAGGCCTGTCCGCCAGCGATGTACGGCAGGATCAGGCTGCCCCAGTTGCCGTTCAACCCCACGAAGTCGAGGCGCTTGATCTGGAGATAGAGGGGGATGAGGGTGAGAACGCCGGGGATCAGCAGCAGGGCAAAAATCAGGACGAACAGGACACGACGGAGGGGGAAGTTCATGAAGGTGAAGGCATAGGCGCTCATGCAGGCGAGGGTGACGATACCGAGCACCGCGCCGACCACGATGACGACCGAATTGAGAATCGGGCGGGCAATGACATCGAAAGCATCGCGGTAGTTCTGCCATTCGATGCTACTGGGCAAGGCGAGGGGATCGGTCGAGAACTCGAGTTGGGTCTTGGTCGAGTTGATGAGCAGGAAGAAGATCGGGAAGATCGCACAGATCGCGAGGATGGTGAGGACGAGATAGCGAATGTATTCGGGCCACTTGCGAGCCATCGATGATTTCTCCTTGTCGGCTGGTGGACGGGATCAAATCGGACGCGTTACCAGCGCTCGCGATTCAGGAACTGGCCGATTGCCGTGAGGACGAGAATGACGATGAACAGCATCAGGGCGATTGCCATGCTGTACCCAAAGTCGCCATAGGAGACCGCGAGTTCGTACATGTAGAACGATACGGTGTACGTGGAGTAGCCGGGCCCACCCTGGGTCATAACAAGCGGGGTCACGATGTTCTGTCCGGCATTGATGATGGCGAGAATCAGGAGCAATTTGAACTGCGAGGTGACGAGAGGAATTTCGATGGAGAAGAGCCGGCGCCAGCCGCTGGCGCCGTCCAGTTCGGCCGCCTCCATCACCTCGGTCGAGATGTTCTGCAAACCGGCATAGAAGATCAGCATATTGAAGGCGTTAATCCAGGGGAATCCCATCAGAGCAAGCGCATAGAGGGCGGTATCGGGGCTGCCGATCCAGTAGCGCGTGAGGTGTTCGAGACCGAGCATTTCCAACATGGTGTTGAGCAGACCATCACCCTGGTAGTAGTAGCGCCAGAGGAGGATGGTGACGATTCCGGGCACGATGATGGGGATGACGAAAAGCGAGCGAAACAGATAGCGGGCACGATCGCGGGTGAGATGAAAGATGAGGGCGGCGACAGTAAAGGCGGGGATGATGGCGAAGACGATGTCGAAGAAGGCGAGAATGAGGTTGTTCTTGATGGCGGTTTCGAAAACGAAGTCGTCCATCGCCCGCCGGAAGTTGTCCAGCCCAATGAAGACGGGTTCGTTGAAGCCGTCCCAACGGGTAAAACCACCGGTGAGTGCCCGATAGGCGGGGTAGTAGCTGAAGTACCCGATGAAAAGGAAGGTCGGGAGAATCATCAGGTAGGCCGACAGGTAGCGAGTCCACCGGTCGCGGGTGCGAGCCGAGACGGTGTGCTGGCCCATCTCCTGGCCGGTCAGCAGTTCATCGGATGCCATGGAGTCCTCGTTTGGCTGTGGAACGGACGCCAAGGAGACGCCACGCGCTGGCGTCTCCCTGAGCAGCTATGCGGGGCGTGGTTCCTATCCGCCCATGCAGGAGTCGATGTTGATGTCCGGGTTGGTGTTCTTGTAGTCGGTCACCGCGCGGTCGAGTTCCATCTGGACCATCTGGGTTGTCTGGTCGAGGTCGGAGTTCCCGGCCATATAGAGCCCGAACGCCTTCTGGAAGTTGGGATCGAGCGATGCACTGGAACTGCCAATGTTGATGACGCGGAGTCCGGCATTGGCCTGCTCGGCAAAGGCTTCCAGCCCTTCCTTCGGCGTAGTACCGACCAGCGTCGGGGCGAACGACCCGAGTTCGTTGACGACCTTCTCGACGACTTCGGGGGTGCCGATGTAGCGCAGGAAGTCCATGACCACCTCCGCCTTGCCCTCTTCTTCCATCGTCTTGTTGGACTCGGGCGTGGATACGGCGTACTGGTAGGCGGCGAATGGGCCTCCGACCACGGCGGAGACATCGGTGCCGGTGGCGTACTCGATGTCGTCGGTGGTCAGGACCGGGAAGCTGAAGGCGTCGAGTTCGAACTCAATGCCCATGGTCTCCATGTTGCGGGGAATCCAGCTGCCACTGTAGAGGATCGCGGTCTTTCCGGCGGCGAAGTCGGCGACGATGTTCTCGGAGGCAACGCCTGGCTCCTGGGCGACGTATTCCTGGGAGCCGAGGTCGGTGAATTCCTTCCACATCGGCAGCCAGCCGAGGAAGCGCGGATCTTCGGTGGAGAGGATTCCGGCATTGATGGCGGCGGCCTCGTCCTGGGCGGACTGGCCAGGGGTGCCGTCGCAACCGGTCAGCATGTCGTAGTCGGCCGAGTAGAAGTCGGACCAGAAATGCCGGCCAAACCAGCTGATGTAGTACTCACCGGCAAATGGGGTGATTCCCGCATCCTTGAGCGTCTGCGCGGCCGTGATGATCTCCGACCAGGTAGTGGGGGCCGATTCGATGCCAGCCTGGGTGAAGAGATCCTTGTTGTAGAAGAAGGCGGTGCCGACGAAGTCACCGTTCAGCACGTAGATTTCACCACTGGGCGCGGTCATGTAGGCCTGGGTGGTGGGGTTGAGGACATCGTTCCAGGCGGCGTTGCCTTCGATATAGGGGTTGGGTTCGGCGAACTCGGGGACGAGATTGACCGCAATACCCTTGGGCAGGACGCCGTTTACCTGCGGGCCCTGGACCCAGTAGACATCCCAGAGTTCGCGGCCCGAGGCCTTGACCCGCAAGGTCTGCAGGTAATCCGTGAACTCCTCGTTGATGAAGGTGATGGTCACGCCTGGGTGTTCGGCCTGGTAGGCGTCGGCGACTTCCTGGAACGCGGTGAGCTGGTTGGCATTCGGGAGTTTGGAGTTGGGGGTATAGGCCTGGGCGTAGAAGGTGATCTCACCGGTCCAACCGGAGTCCTGGGCAATGGAGTG
This sequence comes from Chloroflexota bacterium, assembly GCA_023415845.1. Lineage (GTDB taxonomy): Bacteria > Chloroflexota > Chloroflexia > Thermomicrobiales > UBA6265 > JACCYX01. The sequence goes on from JAEZJB010000369.1 coordinate 12,902, forward strand.
GGTAGCGGCCGATCCGGCGAGAGCGGAACCGGCGACGGCGCCAGCACCCACTTTAAGCGCGTTGCGACGTGAAAGTCTGAAGCCCATGTTGAGTTTCCTTCTGTTGCGAGCGGTCGCGTCGAATACCCGGCACACCAGGCATCATGTGCGTGTGACCTCTACCTCCTCGATATCTCATCAACGCTTGTCTGGAAATCATTGTCCCGACCGACCATGACGAACTGGATCGACATCAATGCCTCGACTGGCAGCAATTGCCGGGCGGTCGCCAGATAGGTTTGGTCAGTGACCTGACTATACCGCCGGAACCGATGTAGCGGCAACACTTTATCGATAATCGGGCAAAGTGCCGTTGAAAGCCGATCGATGATCCGGGACGGCTCGGAAGGCGGGGCGAGGCCTGAAGCCGTGGCACGGCATGGTGACGATTCCCACTGGAAGCGGGGGGAGGCTGGCTCACTTCGGCCAGCCCTTCCTCAAGAATTGCTCCGAAGCTGGGCTATACTCGGGTTACAGGCGCCGGCCGGCGCCATCCCCCCATTTTTCGGCGAACCGTGTACCCATCCTGGTCGTCAACGACGTGACCGCTGTCAGTCGTGCCGCCAGGGGCGAATTTGCCATACATTCGTGTTCTGGTTGCAAGGCTGACTCCAGCAAGGAGTCTCACGACCGTGCCGCCCTCATTCCATCGCACTTCCGCTGGCCTCCGGAGCATCGGGCGCAAGAGCGCGAACGCCGCGCGTCATCCGCTCGCTCCCTACCATGCCGTGCGTGATGTCTACCGTCCAAACACCGGTGTACCGGACACATTCCCCGAGATGACACTCGAAGAGCATTTGACAGAAATCCGTGATCGGCTGGTGCGGTTGCTCCTCGTGCTGCTGCCGATTTTCGTGGCCGCTCTGGCGGTTTCACCACGGGTGCTACAGCAAATCCAGATCAAGGCTCAGGCGGCCGAGGGACTCGACATTCGCTCGCCGACCGATCCGCTCACCCTGTATTTCAAGGTGGCGATCTACGTTGCGATTGCGCTGGGGATGCCGGCGATCGTCTATCAGGTCGTTGCGTTCCTGTCGCCAGGCCTGACGCGGACCGAGAAGCGGGCGCTGTTTTCGGCGCTGCCGTTCATCTCGATCCTGTTTCTGGGAGGGGTGGCCTACGGATATTTCGTGGCTGCGCCAAACGCGCTGAGCTTCCTGGCCGGTTTTCAGGCAGGGGTGTTCTCATGGCAACCGGACGGCCAGGAAACGCTGGGGTTCTTCCTGACCTTGATGCTGGGGTTGGGGATTTCGTTCCAGTTGCCATTGGTGATGTTCGTCCTGGCGAAGCTGGGAATCCTGCTGCCACGGCAAATGCGCGAATGGCGGCGCTACGCCATCCTGTTGATTGCGATTGCGGCGGCCGTGATCACGCCGAGTACCGACCCGATCAACATGATGCTGGTCGCCATTCCGCTCTACCTGCTGTACGAGCTCGGGATCATCGTTTCCGCCACGTTCGCGGCCACGCCACTGGTGCAGCGGCGGGAAGATCGCACCCCGGAAGCGGCCTGAATCCGCTAGCGTACGGATTTTCATGGGAGCTCCATGGTCAGGTGAGTCGCGCTGGAGGTCCTGCCCGTACCCGAAACAGGTAGACGGGCAGGGACTCCACGCGGGGGGCGCTGTCCGCCAAATCCCTCTGGCGACGGCGTTATCGGGGGCCTACGTGGCGGAGAGGATGTGGTCGAGAAACTGGCGGGTGCGTTCGTGCCGGGGATTGTCGAAGAAGGCTTCCGGCTCGTTCTGCTCGACGATCTCGCCCCGGTCGAGGAAGACCACCTGATCGGCGATGTTCCGGGCGAAGCCCATCTGGTGGGTCGCGAGGATCATCGTCATTCCCTGGGACTTGAGCTCCACGATGATGTCGAGCACCTCGCCGACCATTTCCGGGTCGAGAGCGGAGGTGATCTCGTCGAGAAGCAGCACCTCGGGTCGCATGGCCAGCGCACGAATGATGGCGATGCGTTGCTGCTGGCCACCCGAGAGGCGATCGGGGAATTCGCGGGCCTTGTCGGCCAGGCCGAAACGTTCCAGCAAGGATTCGGCGGTGGCGGTCGACTCGGCGCGGGAAATGCCGAGGACGCGGCGAGGGGCGAGCGTGATGTTCTGCATCACGGTCATGTGAGGAAAGAGGTTGTATTGCTGGAACACCATACCGACCCGGCGGCGAATTTCGTCGGCGTCGCCGCGCATGGCCGTGAGGTCCTGCCCATGCAGGTAAATCTCGCCGGCCTGGATTTCCTCAAGCAGGTTGGTGCAGCGCAGCAGGGTGGATTTGCCACAGCCCGAGGGGCCGATCAGGCAGGTCACGGTGTGTTCCGGAACGACCAGGTTGATGTTCTTGAGGACGACATTCTGCTGATAGGCCTTGTAGACCCCGGCGTAGTGCAGGAATGGCTCGCTCATACGTCACCTCCCACCTGGCGAAGTTTCGCCGAGCGCGACAGCAGGTAATCGGTCAGGCGCGCCAGAGGAACCGTGATGGCGATGAACAGCAACGCGGCGACGAGATAGCTGGTGTAGTTGAAATTTAGGGCGGAATAGATCTGGGCCTGGCGCGTGGCTTCCAGTGGACCAATGGCCGAGACCAGGGACGTCTCCTTCTGGAGCGCCACGAAGCCGCTCAACAGGGGTGGGATCACGGCGCGTACACCCTGGGGCAGGACGACGTGGATGAAGGTCTGCGTATTGTTGAGTCCAAGTGAGCGGGCGGCGGCGCGCTGGCTCGGGTGGACCGACTCGATGCCGGCGCGGAAGGTTTCGGCGGTATACGCGGCCGAGGTGACGATGCAGGCCACGGTGCCCCAAAAGACCGGTGAACTGGGCACGCCTTCAAGGCGCAGGCCTGGAACACCGAAGCCGAGCATGAAGATGACGAGCAGGGCGGGAGCGCCGCGAAAGAAGTCGATGTAGATGATGGCGACGGCGCGAAGGGGGAAGAGGACCGGATTCTTGCTGACCCGAATGACGGCCAGTAACAGGCCGAGGCCGAGCACGATAGGTTCGGCGATCATGAAGATCTTGATGTTGAGCTTGAACCCGTCGAGAACCTTCGGCCAGGCATCCTTGAAGTTTGGCCAACTGAAGAATGCCTTGCGGACCGACTCCCAGCCTTCCGACTGGGAGAGCAGGAGAGCGAAGCCGCCGAACAACACCAGGGTGGAGACGATGGCGATCGCCAGCGAACGAAGCATGGCCGACTGCCGCCACCACGGTGGTGTGTGCAGGAGGTCATTCAGTTCTTCGGGCGAAAGAGGGGCACGGGGCGCAACGGCCGGGCTGCTCATGACGTGACTGTCCGTGGAAAACGAGGCGGGAAAGCTACCCGGGCAGCCGACCCTTGGCAACTGTGGTGGAGACGGACAACGCGGAGGGAACGGTCACACTGGACCATGCCCTCCGCGTGCTGGCCAGAGATCAGGAGAAAATCTGCAGATCCTCCGGGATCGGCAGCCACTCTTCGACCAGGGCGTCGCGCGTTCCGTCCTCGACGAGTTGGCCGATGGCGGCGTTCAGATACGGGATGAGCGGGCTGTCGATTTCGGTGACAAGCCCCATGCCATCGCCGATGACGTCTGGCAGGATGCCAGCGAGGGACATGCCTTCGAACTGGATCTCGGTGTTGTAGATGCCGATCTGGAGGGTCTGGATAACGGCGTCGACGGTGCCATTGTCAAGCGCGGTCAGCGAGTCGGCATTGGTGTCGTAAACGAGGATGTCCTGATCGGGCTGGATAACGTCGGTGAGGAACGAGTGGAAGGTGGTGCCGACCTGGGTGCCCCACTTGAACTGCTTGAGATCTTCCAGGGTGGTGGCTTCCATCACCGGGGAGTCGGTCCTGGTTACGACAACCAGCGGATCATCGTAGTAGGAGTCGCTGAAGCCGACCGCTTCCGCGCGCTGCGGCGTGATCGAGACTTCGCAGATGTAGAAGTCGAATGGCTTGGGGCCGGGGGCATAGGACGCATTGAACGAGGTGTATCCCCATTCAACCTGGTCCGGGGTGAAACCGAGCGCCTCGGCGATTGCATAGGTGAGCGCACCCTCGAAGCCCTGCCCGTTGCTCGGGTCGTTGTCGATGAACCAGGGGGCGTAGACCGGCTGATCGGTGTGGACGATGAGCTTGCCCTCTTCCTTGAGCGGAAGGGTCGAGATGTCCCCGATGGCCACGGCGGCACCGGATTCTGGCGTGCCGCCCTGCGCGGCGGCGCGGCCGAAGACTGCGAGCGCCGCAGCACCTCCGGAAAGCTGAATTAGCGTTCGTCGAGTCGTCACGATCTGCTCCTGTGAGGTGAACTGGATTAGGAGGACCCTGGCCCATCTCCGCGCCCGGAGGTGGGCATTCTGTACATGCTCATACTACACAGGGGAGAGCGTCTTGCCAGCCATTCGGCCGGCATTTGGATGGGTATACATGTGCGGGCGCCGGACTCTCCGGAGGGACGGGTGAAGCGACGTATACTCCATGTCGATAACAGGTGAGATCAGGCAGGGAACAAGGGCAGAGGAATGGCAAGAGGACGTCGCAAATCAACGGCAAGCGGGATTCGGTTGCCGGATGCGAGCATCGAAGCTTCCCTGGCCGAGCGGATGCAGGTGACCTTCCGCGATCCGTACCTCCTGCGCCTGGCATTGACCCATCGTTCGGTGCTGCACGACTGGCTGATGCTGGAATCGGTCGATGCCCGGATGCAGAGCAACGAGCGGCTGGAATTCCTGGGTGACGCCGTGCTTGGCTCGGTAGTGGCCGAATACCTCTACCTTCAAAATGACGAGGCGGACGAAGGGACGCTGACCCGGGAACGGGCGGCGATCGTGCGGTCGGAAACCCTGGTCCGCTGGTCGCGGGAACTTGGGTTGCCGGAGTGCATGTACCTGGGGATCGGCGAACAGGTGACGGATTCGGCGCGGGACCGGATCCTGGCCGGGGCGTTCGAGGCATTGGTTGGGGCGATTTTCGTCGACCAGGGGCGCGATGCGGCGTCCGTCTTCATCCACCAGTTCCTGGATCGCTACGGCGACGTCTTGCGGCAGGCCGAGGTGGAAGCGAATCCCAAGGGGCGATTGCAGGAACTGCTCCAGGAGCACGCGATGGCTGCCCCCGAATACACCACGATTGTGGCCGAAGGTCCGGATCACGCCCGTGTTTTCACTGAAGCGGTGCTGGTTGATGGCCGGGAGCTTGGACGGGGAACAGGACGCAGCAAGCGAGTAGCCCAGCAGGTGGCAGCCCAGCAGGCCCTGCTCGCGCTTCGCGCGGAACTGGCCGGGGCGGCGAGCATGACCGGCGAGGACTGATTCCTGCCGATGCTCTCTTCTTCTCCCTCATGGGTGGGGCCGTCAAGGATGCCATGATAGGCGCGTAACACTCCGAACGAATTGATTCGGAATGCAGGTGAGCGCGGTATGCTGACCCTGTCATGCGACAGGCGTGATGACGCCCAGCAGTAAGGGAGCGGGACAATGGCGGGTGGGTCGTGGGACGAAATCGTGGTGCTCAGTGGGAACTCCAACCCCTGGCTGGCCGATGAAATCTGCGACTACATCGGTATTTCCCGTGGGCGCGCCGAGGTCTTCAAGTTCAGCAACGACAACACGTTCGTGAGGATCGGCGAGAGTGTGCGGCAGAAGGATGTGTTCGTCATTCAGTCGTTCACCGCGCCCGTCAACGACTCGATCATGGAGTTGCTGATCATGATCGACACCCTGACCAGGGCGTCTGCGGGCCGCATCACGGCGGTGATTCCCTATTACGGGTATGGACGTACGGACAAGAAGGACCAGCCGCGGGTGCCGATCACCGCGCGCCTGGTGGCCAAGCTGATCGTGCAGGCGGGTGCAGACCGGGTGCTGACCGTCGACCTGCATGCTGGACAGATCCAGGGCTTCTTCGACATTCCGGTCGACGAGATGAGCGCGATGTTCATGACCGCGCAGTATTTCAACGACAAGCGCCTGTCGGCGCCGGTGGTCGTCTCGCCGGACCTCGGGAACACCAAGCGCGCGCGGAACTTCGCCGAGATTCTCGACTCGCCGCTGGCCATCATCGAGAAGCGGCGGGTTGGTAACGCCGATCGCACCGAAATGCTGAACCTGATTGGTTCGGTTGAGGGGCGGCAGGCGGTGATTGTCGACGATGAAATCGACACGGCGGGATCGATTACCCAGGCGGCCCAGCTTTGCCTGGACCAGGGGGCGCGAGAGGTGTATGCGTCATGCATCCATCCAGTGTTCTCCGGTCCGGCGGTGGAGCGGTTGCGGGAGAGCGCGATCACCGAGGTGGTGGCGACGAATACGATCGCCCTGCCGGCCGAAAAGCGCTTCGACAAGCTGACGATCCTCTCGGTGGCGCCGTTGCTGGGGGAAGCGATCCAGAGGATTCACGCGGGGACCAGTGTGTCCTCGGCCTATCGTGCCACGGGAGCATTCCAGGCCCGACTCTCGCTGGTAACGCCGGAATGATTCGACGCCGGGACATCCTGCCGGGCCGGATGGCATGACCGCACGCGGTGGTCCCGCTCGAACGTCATTTCCCTGGGGCACGGTGCTGGGCGTTGGGCTGGCGATGACGGTGCTGGCGATGGTGTTGTGGAACATCATCAGCCATTTTGCCGGCGACACCGCCCTGAATCCTGATCCGACCAGCATCCCGGCGACAGGCGTGGTTGCCACTCCGCAGCCGACGCAGGCATCGGCTACACCGGTGGACATCGCGACGCCGGAGGATACGGACTCGTCGCCGTGGGAGGCAGGATCACTGCCCTCCCTGCTCAAGGTGGCGCCGGATTTGCTGGCAGACGGGAGCCTGCCACTCAACGACATCGCGCGATACAGCAATGTGGCGGGCTGGATGGAGTCGCTGGGCATCCCCGTGCCAGGTTCGCCCGAAGAAGCGGCTGGAGGTCCCTGGGAAGAGGCGCTCGAAGACCTCGCATTGCCGGCCAGTTTGCGGGAATTCGGACTCGATCCGCGCTGGAAGCAAACCTACGGTTTCGACCTGACCGAGGTGGCACAGGTGCTGGTCGTCGGACAGGCGCCCGATGTGGTGCTGTTGATTCGTGGGAACTTCGACGAGGATGCCTTGATGGCCTCGTGGGTGGCCAGCGGATATCAGCCGATTGAGGTCGAGCGAGAGACGGTCTGGACGCTGGCCCCGGGCGACGGTATCGACCTTTCCGCACCGGAAAGCCGGCTCTCGCTGGGTACGTTGAACAACCTGGTGGTGCTGGAGGACGGCACGCTCGCAGCCTCATCGCGACTGTCGCGACTGGGTGCGGTGTTGCGAGTGGAGCACGGTGAGGATGCGGCCCTCGCCGACAACCCGTCAATCGCCCCGCTGCTGGTCCAGGGCTCGGGTATCGATGAGCTGGATTCGGTGGTCATCTCGCGGGGGACGCTGTTGCAGGCACCGCCAGGCACCAATGTTCCAGTTGGAACGCCACTGACGGATTCATTCGTCGCCACACCGTCCGCGGCGAATGAGGATCCGCTCGTGCCGGTGATGGGGCAGGTAGCGGTGGTGCTCACCGGGGTTGGCCCCGTCACTGAGGGCGTCGTGCCATTCACCCTGCGCCTCGTGCTGGAGGACGAGGATGACACCGAAGAAACCGCAGCGATGGTTGCGCAACGGTTGCGAACCGGTGTGTCGGCAGTTGATGGTCGTGCGTGGAGCGAGGTGCTGGGAGCGGTCGAGGTGGCAGCAGGCGAGGGCGTGGTGATCGTGGAAGCGGAGCATCCGCCAGCGACACTGGGATGGCTGCAACTGGTCTCCGATCACGACTTCGGGTTCGCCGCCTGGCAAGCAGAACCCTAGCGGGGCAAGGGTGGAAGGTGCCAGGGAGGACGATTGCTGCCGGTGATTCCCGTTGGGAATGCCACGAGGCGCCGAGCAGATGGTCGGCCCCAATGGTGTTGCATCTGCTCGAGATTGACGGAGACACAGAAAACCCCGGCCGGAACGCATCGTTCCGGCCGGGGTTTTGATGTGTGGAGTCCTAGAAGAGTTCGTTGGCGAAGATGATGATCGCCGAGGGGATGGTGAGGATCACGGAGAGGGCGAGTACCCACCAGAAGTACTGTGTCGACTTGCTTGGTCCCGAGGCGGAGAAGTTGACCGCCACGATCCGGAGGCCGTTGAGCAGGTGGTAGATCACCGCGCCGACGAGAAGAATTTCCATCGGGATGATGAACGGGTGAGCGTAGAACTCCACCGTGTGATCGTAGACATCGCGACCGAGCCCGATCAGCATGATATCCACGATGTGAACCAGCAGGAAGAAGAGGACGCCGATGCCAGTGGCGCGGTGCATGATAAACGCGTACTGGCCGGTGTCGCCGGTATAGATCGGTGACCTGCCCTGGCGCACGTTCTGGATGATCCAGTAGACCAACGCGATAAGGGCGACATAGGTGATGGCGGCGAACGCGAAGAGGGAGTAGCCGAGCAGGTCCCCGATCCACATCTCACCCGAGAGCGGACCGGTGTTGTTCCGGGACATCTCTTCATCAAAGGTGAAGATCGTCATCAGACCAATGACGGTAAAGACGACGCCAAAGACCCAGATGCCGGAGAGAACTGCCTGGCGAGCACGGTGGTTGCGAATGTAATCGGCAGCCGAGTAGCGCAAACCGATCAGGCCGTGCCAGAGGGCGAACATCAGCAGGAGGGTGTCGAAGGACCGCCAGAGCGGGTTCGCCCAGCGGGCGGAAACGAAGTCGAAGTTCGTTTCGGATGGGACGTTGACATAGTGCGTAATGAACAGGTGGCCACCGGCCAGGAAAACCAGCAGGACACCGGATATCCGGAGGAAATACCAACCGAGCTTGTCCGTGCTCATGGACTGCAACGAACTTGACATCGATCGGCTACGTTGTGACGGCGCGAGGGCCATGTTGTTTCTTTCCTCCAGGTCAACTCCGGCGACTGCGGTCATTGTACCCGGATGTGCTTTTTTCGGTGTATGGATTTCGCGTGATCTGGTGCCAGAATCCCGGTCTTGACGGGTCCCCGGGATTGGGGTCAGGGGGTGGTGCGCTCCCACCTGCCCGAGCGTCCGCCTTCCTTTGATTCGAGCCTGACGTGCTCGATGACCATGCCCCGATCGATGGCCTTGGTCATGTCATAGACAGTGAGGGCGGCGACGGAGGCCGCGGTCAGGGCTTCCATTTCAACGCCGGTCTGGCCTCGGGTTTCGACGCGGGTCGAGATCGCAACACTGTCCTCGCCGACCGTCAGGTCGACCTCGACGTGGGTGACCGGGATCGGGTGGCAAAGGGGGATGAGATCTGCTGTGCGCTTGGTAGCCATGATGCCGGCAATGCGGGCGATGCCGAGCACGTCGCCCTTGCCGGCGGTGCCCGTGCGGATCACATCGGCAGTAGCGGGGGCCATCCTGATCAACGCGGAGGCGGTGGCGACCCGATGGGTGGCCGGCTTTTCGCCGACATCGACCATGTGGGCCTCGCCCGTGGCCGTGAAATGGGTGAGATCAGAAGGCTTGGGTGTATCTGTCACAGTGGCCCGTCCTGGTGCATGAAGCGTTTCGACTTTGGGATAGTATGCTCGGAATGGCTGGTCGATCACGATGGAGTGCGACGATGGAACGCCTGATTCTCGTAAGACATGCCGAACCCCATATAAGTCCTGACCTGGATGCGGCAGCGTGGCCGCTGACCAGCCGTGGGGAGATTGCGGTCCGACACCTGGCAACGGTGCTGTCTGACCTGAAGCCGGACTGGATCGTGACCAGCCCGGAGCGGAAGGCGCGCGAAACAGCGGCATTGATTGCCGAGTCGCTCGAAATACCAGTTGCGGAAGAGCCCCTGATTGCCGAGCAGGGGGCGGGACCGGACGAGTTCATCGCCGACTATGGCGAGTTTCGCGATCGGGTGCGGGCGCACTTCGACCAACCCGAGGAAGTGGTGTTCCGGAATGAGGCTGCGGCCGACGCGGTGAGGCGGATGGCGATGTGTGTCGACCAGTGCGGGGACGCCGAAGGTGTGCCGGTGCTGGTAACGCACGGGCGGATCATGGCCTCGTGGCTGGGGAGCCTGACGGGTCAGGATGCCTGGCAGATCTGGAACGATCTGCGGATGCCCGACCTGATCGAGGTGGATCTGGCGGACCGCAGTTTCCGCTCATATGTCGTCCCGCTGATGCCGTGAGGAGCGACTCGTGACCGATCGTCAGGCGGGCCTGACCTATGGTGCACTGGCCGCCTGTGTGGTGGCCCTTGCCCTGCTGATCGTGGACTATCCATCCGACCGCAACCTGGCGCTGGCGATTGCCGCTGGCCTGCTGGTTGGGGGCGGCTCCTACCTCTGTCTGCGTCGTCGATAAATCCCGAACAGGACCTTCAATCATGAACGCACCATTCTCCCCGTCCCGCCGCGCGCTCCTGGGAGGGGCGATGGGCATGACCGGCGTTGCCGCATTGGGACCTTCAACCCTGGCTGCCGGGAATCGCGGGCAGGTTCAGCAGATCAGTGATGGCTGGCGTCGTGCGATCGAGGCCGTGATGGAGATCGCTGGCATCGCCGGCGCCTCCGTGTTCGTGGGGGTTCCGGGCGAGGATCCGCTGGTGACCGCCCTGGGCGTTGCCGACCTGGCGACGATGACGCCCGTCACCGAGGCGACCTATTTCCGGATTGGATCGGTGACCAAGACGTTTGTGGCGACGGTGGTGCTGCAACTGGTGGACGAGGGATTGCTGGCGCTCGATGACACGATCGATGCGTATGGCTTCACGTCGCTGCAGAATGCTCCCTTCATCTCCATTCGCAACCTGTTGAACATGACCAGCGGGCTGCCGGATTACACCCATTCACCAGAGTTGCTGGAACTGGTGGTCACCGATCCTGCCTACCCGGTGACGCCGCAGGAATTGATCGCGTTTGCGGAAACCATGCCGAGCGCCCAGCCCGACGCTGGCTACTCGTATTGCAATACCAACTACATCGTGCTGGGGCTGATCGCCGAGCAGTTGACGGGCGACTCGCTGGCCAGGCTGCTGCATGACCGGATCTTCGAGCCGCTCGGAATGACTCATACGGCCTTGCAGACCGCTGAATCGCTTCCCGAACCGTTTGCACGTGGGTACGGACGGGCCGACCAGGTGGCGATGTTCATCGGGATGGAGGGCGAGGAGGCGGAGGCGCTGGCAGAGATGGCGACCCCGCTCGCCGATGCCGACGGCGTCATCGACTTTACCGACCTGAATCCCGGGTTTGCCTGGGCTGCGGGTGCCTGCTACTCGATTGCCGATGACCTGACCCGATGGTTGCCAGCCCTGCTCGATGGTGCCCTGATCAGCGAAGAACTGCAGCGCGAGCGACTGGAGTTCGTGCCGGTGATGGACTGGGGCGGAGATGGAGGAGGGTATGGACTGGGCATCGCGTCGTTTGGAGAGACGCTGGGGCACAGCGGGACGATACCCGGTTACAGCACCTTCGTGTTGATCGACCGCACGACTGGATCGCAGCAGATCATCCTGACCAGCCTGTCGGGTGGCGGTGGCGCGGGCGTCGCCGCAGAGAAGCTCGGCGAGGCGTTGCGAGCCCTGTTCTCCCGGTAGAGAATGCGGCAAACGACGCTTTAGGGAGGGTGGGTACGGGTGGTTGACGGCGGAATCGTCATTATCGGTGGCGGTGTGGTGGGAACCTCGATCGCCTGGCACCTGGCGCGCAGGGGCGCAAAGGTCACGCTGATCGAGCGTGATGACCTGGCGGCGCAGGCGTCGGGAGCGAGTGCCGGAGGGGTGCGGCAGGTGAACCGCGACCCGCGGGAAATGCCGCTGGCGATAGCTGCCATCAAGCGGTGGCACACGCTGGAAGATGAACTCGAGGCGGATTGTGAGTTCCGGATGGGCGGTCAGTTGATGGTGGCCGAGCATGAGGACGGAATTCCGGAACTCCAGCGGCGGGTCGCCTCACAACGAGCGCTCGGCCTTGACCTGCAATTTCTCGATGCGGCGGAGGTGCGGGAGGTCGCCCCGGCGCTTGCTCCAGGTCTCGTGGCAGGAATCTTTACCGCCGATGACGGCCAGGCGAGCGCGCCGCTGACAACACGGGCATTCGGGGCCGCAGCCGAACGGGAGGGAGCCTGTTTCCGGTTGGGAACCACGGTGACCGGCATCGCGACGGCCGGCGGCGTGGTGACCGGGGTGGAGACGGATCGGGGCCCGATTGGCTGCGACCACCTGGTGCTGGCCGCCGGGGCGTGGACACTGGTGCTGGCGCAGTCGCTTGAGATCGACCTCCCATTCAAGACGATGGGCCTCCAGATGATGGCAGCAGGGCCGGCCGAGCCAATGCTGGGTCCGACAGTGGGCGCGTTAGGACGCCGCCTGAGCCTGAAGCAGGTTCCGAACGGGGAATTCGTGATCGGCGGAGGCTGGCCGGGTGACGTTGACATGGACCGGCGGGTGGGTACGACCCGGATGGAGAGCATCGCCGGGTCGATCGAGCATTCGTCAGCCATCCTGCCCGAGTTGCGGAACCTGCCGCTGTTGCGGACATGGGTGGGGTTGGAGGCGCTCTGCATCGACGAAGTGCCGGTGATGGGACCCGTGCCCGGCATCGACAACCTGACGATCGCGGCGGGGTTCTGCGGGCATGGATTCGCCCTGAGTCCGATTACCGGCCAACTCATCTCCGAGCTGTTGCTCGATGGAATCCCGTCGATGTCGCTGGACGAGTTCTCGATCACCCGATTCGAGGGGCTTGCGCCGGATGCACCATTCCCAGGTTTCCAGGCGGGCTAGCCGCTGGGCGCCGGGCCCTTGATCCTGTTCACCACGGAATCAGGAAGCGATGGCGGACCAATGTGGGGAGATGGCTGCGGTGACACGACGAGTGGATCGGCGAACCTTGAGTGCGTGGTTAGCGGCTTCGACGGGTGTTGCGTTGTCGCCTCGGTTGGTACTCGGGCGGGCCACGCCTCAGGCAGCGCCGACGAGTTTGCCGCCACTTCCCACTGACCGGGTTGCTGCCATCACGGCTGCGATTCAGGAGACCATGGTCCGGGAAGAAATTCCTGGCGCACTGGTCCATTTCGTGGTGCCTGGCCATGCGCCATTTGCGCAGGCGTTTGGGTTGGCGGACAAGGCGACGGGCGTTCCGATGACGCTCGATACGCATTTCCGGATCGGAAGCCTGACAAAGACCTTTGTCGGCGTGCTGATCCTGCACCTTGTCGATCAAGGTGCCGTAACGCTCGACGACACTCTAGACACCTGGGGTTTTGCGTTACCGAACGCCAACCAGATCACGATTCGCCACCTGCTCAGCATGTCCAGCGGCCTGGTCAACTACACCGATACCGATGGCTACGCCGAATTCATCTCCGCCGATCCCACCGCGACCCTCACGATCGATGCTGTCCTGGCGCTTGCCGCTGCCGAACCGCTCTTCGAACCGGGAGTGATGTACGCCTACAGCAACACCAACTACATCCTGCTGGGGCTGATTGCCGAAGCGGAGACCGGCCAGGATTTGGCGAGTGCGCTTCGAGACCGGGTCTTCGCACCGGTGGGACTCCTGCATACCGGCTTCGCGGGGCCGATCCCGTCTCCGTATGCCCACGGCTACGGCAACAGCGATCCCGCCCTTCCTCCCGAGTTGGAAGCACAACTCGCCGCCACGCCAGTGGTCGCGCAGATGGCGACGCCACCGGCGGAACTCCCGGTCGATGCCGATGGCCACTTCGATGCAACTGCCTTCGACACCGGCTGGGCCTGGGCTGCTGGCGAGGCCTGGTCAACGGTCGGTGACGTGGCCATTTGGCTGGCGGCGTTGGTGAGTGGGGCGACCCTCTCGCCAGGCCTCGCAGCCAGCCGGTTCGATTGGGTGCTGGTCAACCCCGATCAGCCGGAGATTGGCGGCTATGGCCTGGGCCTTGCCAATCACGCCGGGTGGCTGGGACATAACGGTGCGATTCCCGGGTATTCCAGCATGATGTCGATGGACCCGGAAACTGGCCTGGCCATCGTCGTGCTGGCCAACCTTTACCCGGGAACGCAAGCCGCGTGGCCACCATCGAACCAGATCGCCGATGCGGTGCTGGCGGCGGCTGACTAGTCCTGGAGGCGAACGACGGGGTTGGTGAGGGTGCCGATGCCGTCGATGGTGATGTTGACGGTGTCGCCGCCCTCAAGGGTGAACTCGGCGGGCGGGATGATGCCAGTGCCGGTCATCAGGAAGACCCCGTGCGGGAACGAGTTGTGGCGGAAGAGATAGGCGCGCAGGTCGTCGAACGTGCGGTGGATCTGGTTGGTGGACGTCTCGCCGTCGAAATGGAGATTGCCGTTGCGCTCGATGACCAACTGGATGGCGAGGTCGTTGGGATTGGCGATTTCCGAGGTCAGCGCGATCCAAGGGCCGAGACCGGCACATTTGCTGTAGACCTTGGCCTGGGGAAGGTAGAGCGGGTTCTCGCCTTCGATCGAGCGGGACGAGACATCGTTGCCAACCGTGTAGCCGACGATGTCACCGCCTGAATTGAGCACGAGGACGAGTTCAGGCTCTGGAACGTCCCAGGTGGAATCGCCACGAATGGCGACGTCCTGGCCCGGCCCCGAAACGCGGGAGCCAGTGGCTTTCATGAAGAGTTCAGGCCGATCGGCCTCGTAGACGAGGTCGTAGACATCCTTCTGGGTCGACTCTTCCATGCGGGCATCGCGTGAGCGGGCGTAGGTGACGCCTGATGCCCAGACCTCCTGGGTGTCGATGGGCGGCAGGAGCATCACATCGTCCAGCCGCAAGGTGTCGGGAGCGTCCCTGGTAGCCATGGCGACCGCATTGAGTTCGTCGGCGCTGAGCTGGAGCAGGTTCTCGATGCTGACGGGGCCATCGACGTCATTCATCGAATAGACGATGCCGCCTTCAATGTAGCCGAGGCGGGGATTGGGATTATCAGACGTTATGAAGCGGGCAATTGGCACGGCGGGCGCTCCTTCAATCGTGGTGCATTCAGATGTGAATGACTGGATGGTAGCCGACCGAGTGGACGCGGGAAAGGTTGGCGATCCATCGATCTCGCGGCAGACGACAGCCGCCTGCGTGCCGAATGGATTCGTTCGGCACGCATGCGGCCGGGGAACCCATTCCGAAAGCCGCAGAGAATCCCCTCCTCGTGCACATTCCTAGGCGTTCGACTGCCGCTCCCGGACGCGATCGGCGAGGAGTTCGGCAATGTGTTTGACCTCGATCCGCCGTCCCTGGGCGTCGAGTCCGCCACGCAGGTGCATGATGCAGCCCTGGTTGTCGGTCACGATCAGGCGCGTACCGGTTGCTTCGGCATTACCGAGCTTACGGTTCATCAAGCGTTCGGAGACTTCGGGGTATTCGAATGAGAATGAGCCACCAAATCCGCAGCAGAGGGTGTTCTCCTGAAGTTCGACCAGGGTGTCACCCATCACTGCTTCCAGCAGGTAGCGAGGCTCGGCGGCAAGGCCGAGTGCGTTCAGGCCCTGGCAGGAATCGTGATAGGTCAGTTCCCGGGGCGAGCCGTCGAGCGGTTCCAAAGCTCCGGCCGGAATCCGGGCGACATCGACCAGGAAGTGCGTGAAGTCGGTAATCTTCGCCGCCAGCTTTTCGGCACGGGCATGCCAGGCTGGATCGTTGCGGAAGAGATGCAGGTAGTCCTGGCCCAGCATGGCGACGCAGCTGGCCGACCCGGAAACGATGTAATCGGCGGGGACCTTCTCGAGGCGCTCGATGGTGGCTTTGGCCATCGTCTTCGCGTGATCGGTGTCGCCGGAGTTGTTGGGGATGAGTCCGCAGCAGTGCAGGCCACTGGGATTGACGACGTCCACGCCAAGCGCGGCAAGGACGGTCGCCACCGCTTTACCCTGTTCGGGATAGATGCGATCGGTCATGCAACCGGGGAAGAGGGCGACCTTCAGGCCAGAGGCGTGACTCGGAACCAGCGGGCTGGTGGATGCAGGTGCGTCGTGCCTGAGCCGGTCGCGCAGTGGTCGCTCGGCCAGCGCAGGGAGCGATCGCCAGCGGGTCTGGGACCGGAGGATCGGCAACCGGCGATTGCGGATGTAGGGCGTGCCATGTGTCAGCGGGCGTTGCGCCCGGATGCCGATCTTGAGCAGGACGTTCATCACACGTCCGTGGGACCAGGCATCGAGGATGGCTGCCTTCGGTTGCTTCATCCCCTTTTCGGACGCCACCATGGCCCGGACGTCCAGAATCTGGCGCGGGAGTGGGATGTCGACAGGACAGACGGTTTC